>LBIU01000205.1 GCA_000987445.1 Candidatus Accumulibacter adiacens
CGCTCCGGCAGAGCGACAAGACAAGAAGAACAGGCCCATGCCCCCCCACCCGCCCTCCGACACCGACGGTCGACCACGCCGCCAGCGCAAGCCTTGTGCCCGCGTAGCCCCCCTTTTGCGGAGCGCCTGCGCGGACTGCTGCGAGCGCTGGCCGGGCAGCGAAGTGCGCCGGCAGATCGAAGGGCGGCGAACTTGATCGACGTCAGCGAGAAGGCCGGCGTTCGCTATCTCCACTTCTCGTCGGACTGGGTACAGGGCGCGATGCGTATCCAGCGCCCGAACGCGCTCGAGCTTCCCTACACCCGCGAGATGATGGCCGGACTGTTACTCCGCGAGCCGCCATGGCCGCGCGAGGCCTTGCTGATCGGGCTGGGCGCCGGATCACTGGCCAAGTTCATCTACCATCAACTGCCGGAGACGCGAATCACCGCCATCGAAATCGATCCGCAGGTCGAAATCGTCGCCCGGCTGCACTTCAAACTCCCCGACGATCCGCGGCGTTTGCGGGTGCTCATCGATGACGGTGCGGCGCACATGCTCGCCGGCGACTGCCGCTATGACTACATCCTGGTCGACGGCTTCGACAAGAAGGCTCGCGCCGGCGTCCTCGATACCCTGCCCTTCTACCAGGCCTGCCGTTCGCGCCTCAGCGACAGCGGACTGCTGGCCGTCAACCTGCTCGGCCGCGAACGCGGCTTCCAGGCCAGCAGTCAGCGCATCGCCGACGCCTTCGCCGGTCGCGCGCTGGTCTTTCCGTCTTGCGACAGCGGCAACGCCATCGCCTTTGCCGCCGCCGGCGACCCGGTCGACAGCAGTTTCGACGAGTTGATCAGCCGTGCCAACCGGTGCCAGGCAGCGACCGGTCTCAACCTACTGCCGACCATCGCCCGCCTGCAAGTCGCACGCCGCCACCAGGGCGATCGCCTGATCATCTGATTGCTGCTTGCGCCGCCGCGCCAGCAGGCCTCGGCAGCACTCTGAAGACGAGTATACTTGCCGCCTCCAGACGCCCCCGGCAGTCCTGTTCGCAAAGCACTTACCGATGACTTCAGCCACCGACTCCCCTCCCTCCCACGGCGCCGCTTTCGCGGCAGCTGTCGAACAGACACCATCACCGCTGCCGGCCGGATGGTCGGCACGCGTGCAGGCGCAATTGGCCGCTGACGAAGCGGTGCTGGCCTGGCTGGAAATCGACCTGGACGCCAGCCTGCGCTTCGCCGCCGGCCTGATCCTGGTCACCAATACGCGCCTGCTGGCAATGTCGTCGGACGACGCGAGCTTGCGCGCCTGGCCTTACCAGACCGGCCTGCGGCTGTCGCGCAGCGACCACGCCGGGGTCGGCACCCTCGAACTGTGCACGACCGACGCGCGCCTGGCGCAATGGCACTACACGCTGGCGGCCGACGTTGCGGCGGGACGGCTGATCGACCACTTCGCGCGACAACTCGATTTCACACTCACCGGACGCCCGCCGCCAGCGCCGACGCAGAGACTGTGCGCAAGCTGCGAAACGCCGCTCCTCGCCGGCCAGGAACAATGCCCGCTGTGCAGCAAGGAAATTCACCAACCGCCTTCGACCTGGACGCTGTTACGCCTCGGGCGCTTCGCCAGGCCCTACCGTGGGCAGCTGCTCGCCGGCTTCACTCTCTCGCTGCTCAGCACCGCGGCCACCCTGGTTCCCCCTTACCTGACCATGCCGCTGATGGACAAGGTCCTGATCCCCTACCAGAACGGCCAGCTGATCGACCCCGCTCTGGTCGCGCTCTATCTCTCCGGCCTGCTCGGCGCCGCACTGCTCGCCTGGATCCTCGGCTGGGCGCGTACCTACATCCTGGCGCTGGTCTCGGAACGTATCGGTGCCGACCTGCGTACCGCCACCTACGAGCACTTGTTGACCCTTTCCCAGGAGTACTTCGGCGGCAAGCGAACCGGCGACCTGATGGCCCGCATCGGTTCGGAAACCGATCGCATCAACGTCTTTCTGTCCTTGCACCTGCTCGATTTCGCGACCGATGTGCTAATGATTCTGATGACCACCGTCATCCTGATGTCGATCGACGTCAGACTGGCCCTGGTGACCCTGTTGCCGCTACCGATCATCGCCTGGCTGATCCACATCGTCCGCGAGCGGCTGCGCACCGGCTTCGAGCGTGTCGACCGGGTGTGGGCGGAAGTCACCAACGTGCTCGCCGACACCATTCCGGGCATTCGCGTGGTCAAGGCCTTTGCCCAGGAAGCGCGCGAGACCAGCCGCTTCCGCACCGCCAACGCGCACAATCTCGAGGTCAATGACCGCGTCAACAAGATCTGGTCGCTGTTTTCGCCGACCGTCACCCTGCTCACCGAGTTTGGCCTGCTCATCGTCTGGGCCTTCGGCATCTGGCAGATCGCCAGCGACCACATCAGCGTCGGCGTGCTGACCGCCTTTCTGGCCTACATCAGCCGCTTCTACCTGCGCCTCGACTCGATGAGCCGCATCGTCTCGGTGACCCAGAAGGCTGCCGCCGGCGCCAAGCGCATCTTCGACATTCTCGACCACGTGTCCAGCGTTCCCGAGCCCACCACGCCGGTACACCTGCCGCAAGTCAGCGGGCGCATCGAACTGCGCGGCGTCGGCTTCCGCTACGGAACGCGCAGCGTCACCCGCGACATCAGCATCGCCATCGCTCCCGGCGAGATGGTCGGCCTGGTCGGGCACAGCGGTTCCGGCAAGAGCACGCTGGTCAACCTGATCTGCCGCTTCTATGACGTCAGCGAGGGCGCCATCCTGATCGATGGGGTCGACATCCGCTCGCTGCCGGTGGCCGAGTACCGCAAGCATATTGGGCTGGTGCTTCAGGAACCCTTCCTCTTCTTCGGCACCATTGCCGAAAACATCGCCTACGGAAAGCCCGAGGCCACCCGTGCCGAGGTCGTCGCGGCGGCGCGCGCCGCGCACGCCCACGAATTCATCCTGCGCCTGCCGCACGGCTACGATTCGCTGGTCGGCGAACGCGGCCAGGCGCTCTCGGGCGGCGAACGACAGCGCATCTCGATCGCCCGTGCGCTGCTCATCGACCCGCCGATCCTGATCCTCGACGAAGCCACTTCATCGGTCGACACGAGCACCGAGAAAGAGATCCAGAAAGCCCTCGACAACCTGGTGCGCGGCCGTACGACGATTGCCATTGCCCACCGCCTGTCCACCCTGCGCGATGCCGATCGCCTGGTCGTTCTCGACCGCGGCAGCGTCGTCGAGGTTGGCAGCCACGCGCAACTGATGGCCTGCGAGGGTCACTACTACCGCCTCTATCAGGCGCAGGCGCGCAACGTTGACCAGGAAGACAGCTTGCGCAGCCTCGATCTGGCGCGTCCCAGCGAAGGAGAACGACCATGATCGGCGCACCCGACTATCGCTTGCAGCGCAACCCTTTCGGACGACTCGAACTGACCACGGCCGACGGCGAGACACACGTCGGCGTGGTCCCGGTGCGCGCCTTCCCGATCAGCGCTCCTGATGAAGGCATCGGCCTGGTCGACCCGGACGGCCACGAACTGGCCTGGATCGCGCGCCTGAGCGAACTCCCGGAGGACCTGCGCAGGCTACTCGAAAGCGAACTCGCCGGCCGTGAATTCGTTCCCGAGATCAAGCGCTTGATCAGCGTTTCTAGCTTTGCCACGCCGAGCACCTGGGAGGTCGAAACCGATCGCCGCACGACCCGTTTCGTCCTCAAGGGCGAGGAAGACATCCGCCGCCTCGACAACTCGGCCCTGCTGATTGCCGACAGCCATGGCATGCACTTCCTGATCCGCGACCGCTACGCGCTCGACGCGCCCAGCCGACGGCTTCTGGACCGCTTCCTGTGAGCCAGGCGACGGCCATGGCCGCCTCCAAGGCCCGACCCGGTCAGCCAAACGGTCGTTGCCGCGTTATAGCCACCACCAACGCGCTCGTGCCTCCCTGCAGATTGGCCGCAGCCCCTCTTGCGCCAGGGCGCGCCCACCCCTTCGTGCCTGGACTGACGACATGAAAGACAAAGACATCACGTTCCTCGAGATCCGCTACCTGCGCGGTCCGAACATCTGGACCTATCGTCCGGTCATCGAAGCGGTCGTCGATATCGGCGAACTCGAAGACTTCCCGTCGAACACCATTCCCGGCTTCTACGAACGCCTCACCGCCTTGCTGCCATCACTGATCGAGCATCGTTGCAGCTACGGTGAGCATGGTGGCTTTCTGCGCCGCCTCCAGGAAGGCACCTGGCCGGCGCACATCCTCGAACATGTGACCCTCGAACTGCAGAACCTCGCCGGCATGCCTGGCGGTTTCGGCAAGGCCCGCGAGACCTCGATCCGTGGCGTGTACAAGGTGGTCGTTCGCGCCTGGCACGAGGAGGTCACCCGCGCCTGCCTGTTTTCCGGCCGCGAGCTCCTCCTGGCCGCCATTCAGGACACCGCTTTCGACGTCGCGGCAACGGTCGCCCGGCTGACCGACATGGCCGAACGCAAGCTGCTCGGGCCGAGCACCAGTTGCATCGTCGACGCGGCGACCGCCAAAGACCGACGCATTCCGGCCATTCGCCTGCTGGCCACCGGCAATCTCGTGCAGCTTGGCTACGGCGCGCGCAGCCGCCGCATCTGGACCGCCGAAACCGACCGCACCAGCGCCATTGCCGAGGGCATCTCGCGGGACAAGGACCTGACCAAGAGCCTACTTTCCTCGTGCGGCGTCCCGGTTCCCGAAGGGCGCCTGGTCGACAGCGCCGACGACGCCTGGGAAGCGGCCGAGGACATCGGTTATCCCGTCGTCGTCAAGCCTTCCGACGGCAACCACGCGCGCGGCGTGTTCACCAATCTGATGACGCCAGCCGAAGTCGAATCGGCCTATGCCGCCGCCGTCGAGGAAGGCAGCGGGGTCATCGTCGAACGCTACGTGAGCGGCTCGGAGCACCGCCTGCTGGTCATCGGCGGCAAGCTGGTCGCGGCCGCCCGCGGCGAGACCGCAAAAGTCATTGCCGACGGTGAGTCCACCATCGATCAGCTGATCGACAGCCAGATCAACTCCGACCCCCGCCGCGGTGCGGAAGAGGAGTATCCGCTCGACGTTCTCTCGCTGAGCGACAATCCGGTGGCCCGGCTCGAAGTCAGCCGCCAGGGATTCAGCGGCGCCTCGATCCCGCCCGCCGGTCGCGAAGTGCTCATCGTGCGCAGCGGCAACCATACCGACGACATCACCGACAGCGTACACCCCGATACCGCCGCCACCGCGTCGCTGGCCGCGCGCATCGTCGGACTCGACATCGCCGGCGTGGACCTGGTCTGCGATGACATCTCCCGGCCGCTCGACGAGCAGCGCGGTGCGATCGTCGAGGTCAACGCCGGACCTGGACTGCTGATGCACCTGAAACCGGAAAGCGGCGAGCCGCGCCCGGTGGGACGCGCCATCGTCGACCAGTTATTCCCCAACGGAGACGACGGCCGCATCCCGGTGATCGGCGTCAGCGGCAGTTTCGGCAAGACCACCGTCGCCAACTTGATCGCGCGTTTCCTGGCGCTCTCCGGCAAGCACACCGGGCTCGCCTGCAGCGACGGCCTGTTCCTCGACCGGCGCTGCATCGGCAAGGAGGACAGCGCCAATTGGGGCGCGGCCAACCGCGTCCTGATGAATCGGGCCGTCGACGCGGCGGTGCTGGAAAACGGCGGCGACACCATTCTCGGCGAAGGCCTGGCCTACGACCGTTGCCTGATCGGCGTGATCACCAACGTGGACGCCGCCACTCATTTCGGTCGCTACTACATCGAAACGCCGGAGCAGGTGTTCACCATCCTGCGCACGCAGGTCGACCTGGTACTGCCCGGCGGCGCCGCGATACTCAATGCCGGCCATCCGATGCTCGTCGAAATGGCGCCCCTGTGCGATGGCGAAGTCATCTTCTTTGCCACTGACCCGGAGCAGGCGGCGCTGGTCGAACACCGGGCACAGGGCAAGCGCGCGGTATTCGCCCGCCATGGGCGGGTGGTCCTCGCCAGCGGCAACGAAGAGATGGCCATCGTCAGCCTGGCGGACATTCCGCTGACCGATGCCGGCCGCGTCGGCTTTCAAGTCGAGAACGTTCTCGCCGCCACCGCTGCGGCCTGGGCGCTCGGCATCGGGCCGGAATTGATCCGCACCGGGTTGGAGACCTTCACCGTTGCCTGAGACGATGATCCGCTGGCCCGCCATCAGAAATAAGGAAGTACGCCACAGAGCGGCCGCGCCATAGCCTGACCGGTGCGCGCCGAAGCCGGAAACATAGCAGCCATGCGGACGCCCCTGGTCGTCGTCCGCAGCGAAGCAGAAAGGGAAACTGTTCATGGAAGTCTCGCGTATCCGCGCTCTGCGCGGCCCCAACCTCTGGAGCCGGCACACGGCGATCGAGGCGATAGTCTGTTGCGCTGAAGTTGAGCGCAGTATCGACGACCTGCCCGGCTTCGAAGATCGTCTGCGCGCGCGTTTCCCGGAACTGGCCCTGCTGCATCCTGCGGGTCATGATGAAGCGGTGTCGATGGCGCAGGCGCTGGAGTTCGCGGCCCTCGGCCTGCAGGCGCAGGCGGGCTGCCCGGTCACTTTCAGCCGCACCGCCAGGACGTTGGAAGCCGGCACCTACCAGGTGGTCGTCGAATACAGCGAAGAGGTCGTCGGCCGCCTGGCTTTCGAACTGGCCCAGGAACTCTGCCGCACGGCGCTCGATGAAGAGCCTTTCGACCTCGACGGCGCACTCAACCGCTTGCGCGAACTCGACGAGGATGTGCGCCTTGGCCCGAGCACCGGAGCCATCGTCTATGCGGCCATGGCGCGCAACATCCCTTATCGCCGGCTCACCGAGGGCAGCATGGTGCAGTTCGGCTGGGGCAGTCGCCAGAGACGCATCCAGGCCGCCGAAACCGATCGCACCAGCGCGGTCGCCGAAGCCATCGCCCAGGACAAGGAGTTGGCCAAGGTCCTGCTGCACGCGGCCGGCGTTCCGGTCCCTGCCGGACGACCGGTGGTGAGCCCCGAAGACGCCTGGGCAGCCGCCTGCGAGATCGGCGGCCCGGTGGTCGTCAAACCGCAGGATGGCAACCAGGGCAAGGGAGTCGCCGTCAACCTGGCCAGCCGCGAGCAGATCGAGGCCGCCTACACGGTCGCCTTTCAGGTCAGCGATGAAGTCCTCGTCGAGCGCTACATCCCGGGCCACGACTACCGCCTGCTGGTGGTCGGCGACAGATTGATCGCCGCCGCCCGCCGCGATCCGCCGCTGGTCGTCGGCGATGGCGTGCATGACATCCGGGACTTGGTCGAGCGGGTCAACAGCGATCCGCGGCGCGGCGAAGGCCACGCCACCTCGCTGACCCGGATTCGCCTCGACGAAGTGGCCCTGGCACGCCTGGCGAGTGGCGGGCTGACCCCGGAATCGGTGCCGCCGAAAGGCTCGCGCGTCGTTCTGCGCAACAACGCCAACCTGTCGACCGGCGGCACGGCGACCGATGTCACCGACGATGTGCATCCCGAGTTTGCCGCCCAGGCAGTCGCCGCGGCGCGGACCATCGGGCTCGACATTGCCGGGGTCGACGTCGTCTGTGACAGTGTCCTGCGGCCGCTCGAAGCGCAGGGTGGCGGCATCGTCGAACTCAACGCCGCGCCAGGTCTGCGCATGCACCTGCAGCCCTCGTTCGGCAAGGGGCGACCGGTTGGCGAGGCAATCATCGGCAATATCTTCGCCGACGGCGACGAAGCGCGCATCCCGCTGGTCGCGGTGGCCGGAACCAACGGCAAGACAACGACCGTCCGCCTGATTGCCCACATTTTCGCCGAGCAGGGCCTACGCGTCGGCATGACCACCACCGACGGCGTCTATGTCGAGGGTCGGCGCATCGACAGCGGTGACTGCAGTGGTCCGAAAAGCGCCAGGAACGTTCTCTTCCACCCGCACGTCGACGCGGCGGTACTCGAAACGGCACGCGGCGGCGTGCTCCGCGAGGGGCTCGGCTTCGACCGCTGCGATGTCGCCGTGGTCACCAACATCGGGCTGGGTGACCACCTCGGACTTTCCTATATCAGCACCGTCGAGGACCTGGCGGTGGTCAAGCGGGTCATCGTTCAGAACGTTCGGCCCGAGACTGGCGTCGCCGTGCTCAACGCCGCCGATCCGATGGTTTCACGGATGGCCGACTCCTGCCCCGGCAGGGTCACCTTCTTCGCGGCTGACCGCAATCATCCGCTGATGGCCCTGCACCGCGCGCAAAGAAAGCGCGTCGTCTACCGCGACAACGATTCGATCGTCGCCTCGGGAGGCGGGGTCGAACAGCGCATCGCGCTGGCCAGGATCCCGATCACGCAGAATGGCGCCATTGGTTTCCAGGTGGACAACGCGATGGCCGCCATCGCCGCGGCGTGGGCGATGGAGGTCCCCTGGGCAAGCATCGAAAGCGCACTGGCCAGCTTCGTCAATGACGCCCGGACGGCACCCGGACGGTTCAACGTCTTCAACTACCGCGGCGCCACGCTGGTCGCCGACTACGGCCATAACCCGGACGCCATCCAGGCCCTGGTCGATGCCATCGACAACCTGCCGGCGCCGCCCGGCTGTCGTCGCACGGTGGTCATCAGTGGTGCCGGCGACCGGCGCGATGAAGACATTCGTGGTCAGACCGAGATTCTCGGCGGCGCCTTCGATCGCGTCGTGCTCTATCAGGATCAGTGCCAGCGCGGCCGTGCCGATGGCGAAGTACTGGCCCTGCTGCAGCAGGGACTGATCAAGGCCACGCGCACCTCCGAGGTCAGGGAAGTCCATGGCGAGTTTCTGGCGATCGATACGGCCCTTGCCGAATTGCAGCCGGGTGACCTGTGCCTGATCCTGATCGATCAGATCGAGGAAGCACTCGAACACATCAGCAAACGGCTCGGCGAGGGCTGAAATGGCTGAAGAGGCCCGCTCTCGCGACCGCCGGCAAGCTCAGAGGGGTGCTTGCGGCGTCTGGTAGCTCCAGGAAAAGCGCCCAGACGCGCCGGAGAACAATTTCTTGGTGGCCGCATCCGTGGCCCGTAATCGGAGCTTCAGTTCCTTGCGCGGCAGCGCCGTCAAGGGCGTATCGGCCGGTTTGACCTGCAGCGCGCTGATCCGCGTCTCGCCTTCCACGCGCTCGACCGTGCACGCCAGTTCGCCGCAGCCCTGCTCGGCGGCGGCGACGGCTTCGTCAATTTCCTGGCCCATGACCGCCGACTCGGCCAGCCGCTCATTGACCGCCTCAGCGAGCAGAGAGAGCGTCTTCAAGGCCGGGGCGACGAGCGCCGAAAGGCGACGCCAGCCGGCCTCCTGCTCGGGACTCAGGCTCGCTTCGCCACGCCGCAATTTGCTCGCCAGGCGCAGGTAGGTGACGACATCCTTGTCGCCACGCAAGGCGTCCAGCTTGGCGCGAAGCGCGCCGATATCCTTTTCCAGCGCCGCGCGCCGCTCGCGCAAGGCGGCAATGCGGGCCTCCTCATTCGCCGTGTCGGGCAGCAGGACCAGGAACACGTTGCCGCTTTCCTTGCGCATGCGCGCAATCCGCACCAGAGTATTCCTGGCGGCTGCCGCGCAGGCTTCTGCGAGTTCAACAGCCAGCACATCGGCAACGATATCGCACAGGGTCGCTCGTTCGATGACCACTTGCCGCGCGATGATGGTGCAGTTGTCCGCTCGCTTCAAGGTCACGCAGCCGTGCGGCGCAATCAGTGTCGCTCCGGAGGCAACCCCTTCGACGACAATGTCGCCGTCATCATTGCTGGCGCTGCCGCCGACCAGATTCTGTTTCAAACGGACACTGCCGCCGGTGGACACGATATTGCCGAAGACATCGGCGAAAACCGTGATACTGCGACAGGTCACCACACGTTTCTCCTGGATTTCACCGTGTTGTTCGTACTCCTCGCCGGTCAACATCAGGTCGCCGGTGGTGCGGGCGCTGACACCCTCGTGGCTGACGATCTTGTCGGTCACCGAAAACTGGTGGCTGCGGGTATCGATGGTGAGAAAGCCGCAAACCGACGCCAACAGGAATTCGCCTTCGTCTTCCCGACTGAGCACCGTACCGGCTCCGGCCATGCGCGCCAGGTCGAAATCCTTCGGCAAGGGTGCCGGCAGCGGTTCGCCGGTGACGTCCCGCCCATCGACGCCGGGCGTACGCGGCGTTTTCTTCACCAGGCGCAGGCCGGCGGCGACTTGCGGATAGCGCGTCTCGAACTGGCGCAGATCGACCCGGTCGCCAAGCAGGCGACGCGGGGCATTGTTGCGATGCAAGCCAGGCGCCTGTTCGGTGATCTCCGCATTCCTGCCCGGCACGAACGGCCGGCTGCGGGCCACCACGCGGCGCTCCGGCTTGTCGAGCTGGATGCCCTCCTGCACCGCCGCGACATCGATTCCGAAGCACACCCCCTTGCTCCACGCGCTGGCAATGAATTCGTCCACATCCAGCCGGGCACGGGTCTCGAGCGGCTGGCCAGCGAGCGGCCGCTGCGGGCTCCCGGCGCCATCCTGCGCCGCTTGTTCGTCACTCGCCGGGTCGAGGTAGATCGGTTCGAACAGATAGACAGCCTCGCCGCGCTGGATGCGCAGCTCCTTGTACAAGGACTGGCGATGCGGCTGAAAGGTGGCGATGTCGAGCGCCAGGAACACCTCGTCCGGCGCCGCCGGGTCACGGCTCGCCGGATCGTCGTAGAGGAGAGACTGGAACTGCGCGTAATCCAGGGCCCGGAAATAGAGTCCCGAGGCAATGGTACGATTGACGAAATCAAGAAAATCAGCCGCTGAGTCGAGTCGCGACAAGGCCACATACAAGCCGTCCGCGCGCTTGACGAGATAGCGCGACAAGGCGATCTGTCCATCCTCGAGATCGGCAAGGTTGCCAATGGCGCTTTTCGGTTCTTCTGGCAGAGTCATGGTCCATTCGGTTCGATGAAGGTTGCTGGCGCCGCGACTTTCAGCGTACCAGAAAGCGACGCTCGCTGGCCAACGAAGGCCGCGGTGGATGGACTCCCGTGTCAGCGCGCAGGGGGCGGCTGCGTTACATTCACTATCGCCCACCCCTTGGTCCCGGTGCGGCGACAACACTTTGATGAGTTCAATCATGCCAAAGCCACGCCTTTTTGCGCCCTTGTTGGCCGTCGCCCTCGCCGCCTGCGCCAGCTTTCCGCCGGACGGACCCAGCGTCATGGCCTTGCCCGGATCGGG
>LBIU01000206.1 GCA_000987445.1 Candidatus Accumulibacter adiacens
CCAAGCCCGTTGGCGACGGAAGCGGCCAGCAAAGCCCCGGAGCTGACCCCGACATAGATGTCGAACTCGGTCAAATCGACCCCTTCCAGCGCCTCGGCCAGCGCGGCCATCGCGCCAACTTCGTAGATTCCACCCACCGGACCGCCACCGGCGAGCGCCAGCGCGATCTTTGCAGGTCTGCTTGTGGCAGTCATGGGTTAGCCCTTAATGTGAAAGTCGCACAAGCGACTCACGAAGCTCCCTTCTCCCCTCCGCGGGAGAAGGGTTGGGGAAGAGGGGGGCGGTCATGACTTTCATGATCCGGGGTGGCTCGACTGTCATGACCGCGAGATCGAACAAGCCGCGGCCAGTCGTCGCGCTGACGATCCGCGCATCACGCGAATAGGGTGCCCAAGACGAGACCCCGCCGTCCCGTACGGAGCCTGCTGCGCTCCAGGAAAATCTGCACGCAGCTTACGGAGCCAGAAGTCGTTCAACAACCTGGCACCGCAAGCTCGCGGCCGGACTACTCGGGGCTGCTCGTGGGAAGCGTATTCAGCACATCGGCAGGGGTGACCGGCGCCGCCGGCTTGGCCGCCGCGGCTTTGCGTACCGCAGGTTTGCGGACCGCCGGCTTGGCGGCGGCGCTGACCGCTTGGGCGGCGCTCGCAGCCGCGCGCGTGGCCGCCTTGGCCGCCGGCCTTGGACTCGCCGGCTTGGCGGCGGGCTGCCCTTCCGTCAGCGCCTGCACCGCGGCGCTCAGATCGACCACGCGCCTGGACAAGCGATCAATGTCCTGCTTGCTCGGCACGCCGAGGCTTCCCAGCGCCCGCGCCACGCGATCCTCGAACACCTGCTCGAGGCGATCCCAGGTTCCGGTCGCCTTGCCGGCCACGTCGGCGATTTTTTCATCGGTCACCTTACGGGTCTTGGCCTGAATGCTCTCGCCTTCCTTGACCAGCGCGTCGAACACCTTGCCGCCCTCTTCCTGGGCCTTGGCGAAGGCACCGAGACCCGCCAGCCAGATTTGCTGGGCAGATTCCTTGACCGTCGATGCCAGTTGGTTTTCCTTGGCGTCACCCGCCAGTTCTTTGAGTTTCTTGCCCATCTTCATCTCCTTGAAGGTACTGATCAAAAGGTGACAAGCTTTTTCGCTTGCCCTGGAAAGCCAGTCTAGTGACAATATCTAGAGGACGCACACTAAAGGCCTAGAGTGTCGCCTCTAGTTATTGACCGTCGAGCGAATACCCAACGCATAACACTGGCCATGAATTTCTGGAGACAGCAATGAATTACTTCGTTACGGGCGCCACTGGTTTCATCGGCAAGCGGCTGGTCACAAGACTGCTAGGCCGCCCAGACGCGGTGGTCTACTTCCTCGTGCGCAGCGTCGAAGCAGACCGCCTCCAGGAATTGTACGAATACTGGAACAGCGACGACAAGCGGCTCATCGCCGTCGTCGGCGACTTGACACAGGCCAGGCTGGGGCTCTCCAAGAGCGATCTTCGCAAACTGAAAGGCAAGGTCGACCACTTCTTTCACCTGGCCGCCGTCTATGACCTCAAGGCCAGCGCCGAGGCGCAGCAGCGGGCAAATGTCGACGGCACGCGCAACACCGTGCAGCTGGCCGAGGAGATCGCCGCCAGGCACTTCCATCTGGTCAGCTCGATCGCCGCAGCCGGACTTTTCGAGGGCCTGTTTCGCGAAGACATGTTCGACGAAGCGGAAAACCTGGAGAACCCTTACTTCCGCACCAAACACGATTCCGAAGCCATCGTGCGCACGGAGTGCACGATCCCGTGGCGGGTTTTCCGTCCGGCAATCGTCGTTGGCGACTCGCGCACCGGCGAGATGGACAAGATCGACGGCCCCTACTACTTCTTCAAGCTGATCCAGAAGATCCGCAAGACCCTTCCGGCCTGGATGCCGACCATCGGCATCGAAGGCGGGCGCATCAACGTCGTACCGGTCGACTTCGTGGTCGCCGCGATGGACCACATCGCGCATCTCGACAACGAAGACGGCAAGTGCTTTCACCTCACCGATCCCACACCGATGCGCGTCGGCGATCTGCTGAACACCTTTGCACGCGCCGCGCACGCGCCCGAAATGGCGATGCGTATCAACGCTGCCCTGCTCGGGTTCATCCCGCGCTCGGTGCGCAAGGCGATGTTCGCCCTGACACCGGTGCGACGCATCCGCAGCGCGCTCATGAAAGACCTCGGCCTGCCCGACGACATCCTCGACTTCATCAACTACCCGACCCGCTTCGACTGCCGCGAAACGCAGCGCGCACTGAAAGGCAGTGGCATCGCCGTGCCGCCGCTCGACAGCTACGCCTGGCGCCTGTGGGACTACTGGGAACGGCATCTCGATCCGGACCTGTTCATCGATCGCACCTTGCGTGGCCAGATCGAAGGCAAGGTGGTGCTGGTCACCGGTGGCTCGTCGGGGATCGGCCGGGCGACCGTCCGCAAGATGGCCGAGGCCGGGGCGATCGCCGTCACCATCGCCCGCGATCAACAGACCCTCGACGAAACGCGCCGCGAATTCGAGGCCGCCGGTCTGCAACTGATCACGCACGCGGTCGACATCGCCGACAAGGCGCAATGTGACGCCCTCGTAAAAACCCTCAACGAGGAACACGGCGGCGTCGACTTCTTGGTCAACAACGCCGGGCGCTCGATTCGTCGTGGCATCGAGAATTCCTTCGATCGCTTCCACGATTTCGAACGAACCATGGAAGTGAACTATTTCGGTGCCCTGCGACTGACCATGGGTCTGCTCCCCGGGATGCTGGCCAAGCGCAAGGGACAGGTGATCAACATCTCGTCGATCGGCGTCCTCACCAACGCCCCGCGCTTCTCCGCCTACGTCGCCTCGAAAGCGGCGATGGACGCCTGGGCGCGCTGCGCCGCCTCCGAGTTCACCGATCGCGGTATCGAATTCACGACCATCAACATGCCGCTGGTACGCACGCCGATGATTGCGCCAACCAAGATCTACGAGCAGGTCCCGACATTGTCGCCCGAGGAGGCCGCCGACCTGATCGTCGAAGCCATCATCCACAAACCGGTGCGTATCGCCACCCGACTGGGCATCTTCGGCGCCCTGCTGCACTCGCTGACACCGAAAGCGGCGCAGATCATGATGAACACCAGCTTCCGCATGTTCAGCGATTCCAGCGCCGCCATGCACAAAGAGGGCGACTCGGCGCCGCAAACGGCGGATCAGATCGCCTTCTCGCAGATGATGCGAGGAATTCACTTCTAAGGTCCGCAAGGCCACTCTGCCGCCGGCAGCAATCCAGACGCGCTCCCCGCACTCACCACTCGCGCGCCTTTTCTCCTCGGCTTTTCTCCCTTCTTCGCCTTTGCGCAAAGCACACGTAAGCACACCATTCATGACGACATCCACTCCCAGCCCGGAAACCACGCCGGAAGCCTGCAAGCCACCCATCAACCCGACGGACAACGCGCTCCCCAGCCAGAATGCTCGCCAGCTGCTCAAGGAGTTGCAGGAAAAGTTCCCCGCCTTCCGCGACTGCCAGCCGCTGGCCATCGGCATCGACAAGCAGCTCATGGCACGACTTCCGGACCTCCAACGCAAGCCCTTGCGTATCGCTCTGGGCATCCACACCCACTCGCTGCGCTACCTGAAGACTAGCGAAAAGGCGGCCCACCGCGTCGACCTCGACGGCCAGCCGGCAGGCGACGTCACGCCGGAGCAGCGCCTGCATGCCGCCAAACTGGTCAAGGAGCGGCTCCAGAAACAGGCCGAACAACGCAAGCTGCAACGTCAGGCCGAAGCCCAGGCGCGTCAGCACGCGGCGAAACTTGGCCAGCTGGTCGAAAAGTTCGGTCGCCACAGGTGAGCACCCGGCGCTCGCCACCCTCTGACAGCGATCCGGGGAAGACCGGGGCCGCGGCCAGTGCGCGGTCGGCTGGCCGGCAGGTGCGCGGCGCCCGGAGCAGCGCCGCCCGCTGAGCATGGACCACCTGCTCAGGGACAGCAGCCCGCTCGAGCTGTACGCCTGGCTGGACGACGATGCCGAGCTGCCTGGCTGGGATATCCTTGTCGGCAGCCCCTTCGCCGACGCGCTCTGCGAAGACCGGCTGGCAAGCGTTCAGAACTACTTTGCCGAGTATCACCTCGAGTACTTCCGGCAACGGCTCTACCAGCATTTTCCCAGCCGCCTGCACGCCGCCCTGCTCTTCGCGACCCGCGTCGACGCCCAGACCTTCCGCAACAAGCATCCGGCCCGCGTTTTTGGCAAGGTCCTCACCCCGGCGCGCAGCAAGGGGACTTACGTCTGTTCCTTTCACGACGCCAGCTGGCTGGACTACCTGCGCCTGCCACACAGTCTGAGCCTGGCGGCGCTCGACGAAATTGCCAACCATTACTGGCAAGGCGCCCTGGTCGAAGAAGTCGGGCTGACGTTCCTGAACGAGCGTTGGCGAGAAGCGCCGGTGATCGAAGCCTTGTTTCAAGGCACGCTGGAAGCGGTGAGCGTGCCGCCGCAAAGCGCTTGGCTACCCGGCTTCGCATGACGCTGGACAAGGCCTTGCCACCCCACAACCACCACCGAGCCCGCCAATGAGCGACCTGCCGATCAGGCCGAGGCGTTCCGCAACGTCAACAGCGCTGGCGAGCCGAACGAACCGGTCCACGACGACTGTCGATTTTTTTTACACCCGGCGACGATCTCCACCGATGATATTTCTCAAGCCATTGCTAAATAGGGACTTTTTAAACATGGCACGGTAAATGCTTTATACAGACCAGTGACTGCCAAGATGAGAGTCACGGCAAACTAGAAACACCCATACCTAACTAATTGAAGGATACGATCATGAAAAAGCACCTCTTGGCCGCGGCAGTTCTGGCCGCTCTCGGTACCGGTTCGGCCAACGCCCTCGTCATCAGCGGTGGCAGCTTCAGCAATGCCTTGGAAACCACCGAGATTTCCCAGAGCGGCAATCTGTCCCTCTTCGACAGCACCCTCGGCACGCTCATCGGCGCAACCCTGACCCTGACCGGCCAGGACGTGATGACCATCACCCTGACCAACAACGCCGCTCAGGCACAACTGACCAGCGCAACCGGCGTCGTTGATCTCTTCTTCTCCAGCTCGCTGGCTGCGCTGGACTTGCTGCTGTCCGCTGGCAACCCGATCGTATCGCTGACCAACCCCACTGGCGCCAACAACATCCCGGCAGGCGGCTCCCTGGTCTTCGGCCCGCTGGCCGATTCCGACTCGGCGGTCCTGAACCCGGCCCCGGCCATGTTCGCTCAAGCCGGCGGTGGCAGCTTCAGCATCAGCTGCCAGTCGCTGAGCGGCATCACCATTGTCGGCGGTGGTGGAAATATTGCCTCCGAGCAGGTCACGGACGCCGCCTGCGGCGCGGGCATCGAATATGAGTACGAAGTAAACCAAACGCCTGAGCCGGCTTCGATGGCACTGGTCGGCCTCGGCCTGCTGGGCCTCGGCGTAGCGCGTCGCCGCAAGGCCGCCTAATCGGCAACGGTACTTCTGCGTCACAGGAAGGCCGCTCTTCGGAGCGGCTTTTTCTTTGCGTGCCTGCTTCTCCCGGCCACTTTTCCGGGAAAACAGGCGGCAGGATTCTTGCCGCCCGAGCGCCCGCAAGATACAATCCCGGGCTCGCTTCGCCGAGCGAATCAGCACCTTCATCCATCTGGCGTCGGCTCTATCAAACTGGGGCTGCGCCGTTCTCAAGAAAGAGAGTTTGACATGGCGATCAATGTTGAGCAGAAAGCTCAAATCATGGCCGAGTACCAGCGTGCCGCTGGCGACTCCGGTTCTTCCGAAGTCCAGGTAGCGCTACTTACCGCCCGCATCAACGACCTTACGGGTCACTTCCGCGAGCACAAGAAGGACAACCACTCGCGCCGCGGTCTGCTGCGCATGGTCAGCCGGCGCCGCAAGTTGCTGGATTACCTCAAGCGCACCAACGTCGATTCCTACCGCAGCCTGATTCAGCGTCTCGGCCTGCGCAAATAAGCCCGCTCGCCGATGCGCCCTGCGCTCGCACGCAGGCCATTCCCGGAGCCGCCAGCGGCCAGCCCCATGCGGGCTGCGCCGCTGTTTTTGCTGCCGCGGCTGGCCTGCTGCGACGCCGCTCGGGTTATTGAATGCCGAACTGTTGAAAATGTTGAAATGTTGCAATGTTGAATTCCCTGCCGGAGTCGTGGGCAGGCACGTAGCAGACTATTGAGAGAGGCAACCATGTTTAATATCGTCAAGAAAAACTTCGCCTACGGCGCCCATCAGGTGACCCTGGAAACCGGCGAGATCGCCCGTCAGGCCGGTGGCGCCGTCATCGTTTCGATCGACGACACCGTCGTCCTGGTCAGCGCGGTCGGCAACAAGACCGCCAAACCCGGGCAGGACTTCTTCCCGCTGACCGTCGATTACATCGAAAAAACCTACGCCGCCGGCAAGATTCCCGGCGGCTTCTTCAAGCGCGAGGGTCGCCCCTCCGAGAAGGAGACGCTGACCTCGCGCCTGATCGACCGGCCGCTGCGGCCGCTCTTCCCGGACGGCTTCTACCACGAAGTCCAGATCGTTGCCATGGTGATGTCGCTGAACCCGGAAATCGACCCCGACATCCCGGCGATGATCGGCGCCTCGGCCGCGCTGGCGATCTCCGGCATCCCCTTCGACGGCCCGATCGGTGCCGCCCGCGTCGGCTACCTCGACGGCAACTACGTGCTCAATCCGGCCACCAGCCAGCTCGAAAGCAGCCAGCTCAACCTGGTGGTCGCCGGAACGCAATCCGCCGTGCTGATGGTCGAATCGGAAGCCAAGGAACTGTCCGAGGAAGTCATGCTCGGCGCCGTGATGTTCGGACACCAGCAGATGCAGGCGGTGATCACGGCCATCAACGAGCTGGTTGAAGAAGCCGGCAAACCGGAATGGGACTGGTCGGCGGCGGCCCGCAACGAAGCCGTCCACGCCAAGCTGGACCAACTCGTCGAAGGCGAGCTGAAGGAAGCCTACGGGATCACCAGCAAGGGCTTGCGCAGCCAGCGCCTCAAGGAAATCACCGCCTACGCCGTCGAAGCCATGTCCGCCGACGACAATGCCCCCGACGCCAGCGCCGTCCGGCGCATGGTTTCCGACGCCGAAGCACGCATCGTGCGTGGCCGCATCCTTGCCGGCGAGCCGCGCATCGACGGCCGCGACACGCGCACGGTCCGGCCGATCGCCATCCGCTCCGGGGTCCTGCCGCGGGCGCACGGCTCATCCTTGTTCACGCGTGGCGAAACCCAGGCCATCGTCGTCGCCACGCTGGGTACCGGTCGTGACGAACAGATCATCGACGCGCTGGCCGGCGAGTATCGCGAGCGCTT
>LBIU01000207.1 GCA_000987445.1 Candidatus Accumulibacter adiacens
AGGGGGCGGGTCGGGGACGAGCGCGAACGCCGAACTGAAAGAGAAGGGATTCTACTCCCTCCACTCCCGGCGTCGTCTGCAGCTGAGGCGCGAGTCGCCGCGGACGAGAGTCCAGCGCCGGTGTCAGATCACTTTCGAGTAGCGGGTACGCTGTCGGTCGGCGCGCAGGTAGCGGTCGAAAACCATCGAAATGACGCGTACCAGCATCCGTCCTTTCGGGAGAACGGTGATCCAGCGGTCGTCGATGCGCACCAGCCCGGCATCGACCATCTCGCGCAGATCTTCGAGCTCGGTGGCGAAATGCTTCCTGAACTCGATCAGGTGGGCAATTTCAATCGACTCGATCGACAACTCGAAGTGACACATCAGCGATTGAATGATCGACCGCCGCAAGAGATCGTCGGCATTCAGTTCGATACCGCGATAGACGGGCAGGGTGCCGCTGTCGAGCAGGTCATAGTATTCGTCGAGGGTCTTTACGTTCTGACTGTAGGTCGGCCCGACCTTGCCGATCGAGGAGATGCCGAAGGCCAGCAGGTCGCAGTCCGAATGCGTCGAATAGCCCTGGAAGTTGCGATGCAGGCGACCCTGCCGCTGGGCCGTTGCCAGTTCATCGTCGGGTTTGGCGAAGTGGTCCATGCCGATATAGACATAGCCGGCTTCCGTCATCTTGCGGATGGCCAGGGAAAGAATCTGCAGGCGTGCGTCGGCGCTCGGCATATCCGCGTCGAGGATGCGTCGTTGCGGCTTGAACAGGCTCGGCAAGTGCGCGTAGTTGTAGATCGATACGCGATCGGGGCTGGCGGCAATGACCCGGTCCAGGGTGCGGCTGAAGCCGATCACCGTCTGTTTGGGCAGGCCGTAGATCAGGTCGACGCTGATCGACTGGAAGCCGCTGGCGCGGGCCGCGTCCATCACCGACAGGGTTTCTTCCTCGCTCTGGACGCGATTCACGGCCTTCTGGACGGCCGTGTCGAAATCCTGGACGCCGACACTCATGCGATTGAAGCCCAGTTCGGCAAGCAGTTCGACGGTTGCGCGATCGACCTTGCGTGGGTCGACCTCGATCGAGTACTCACCGTCTTCGATCAAGGTGAAATGCTGGCGTGTCGCCGCCATCAGCTGGCGCATTTCATCGTGCGAGAGGAAGGTCGGCGTACCGCCACCCCAGTGCAGCTGCGCCACTTCCTGGTCGCCGCCTTCAAGATAGCTGCTCTGCAGCGCCAGTTCGCGGGCCAGATACTTCAGATACTTGGCCGAACGACCATGGTCCTTGGTGATGATCTTGTTGCAGGCGCAGTAGTAGCAGATGGTGTTGCAGAACGGAATGTGGAAGTACAATGACAACGGGCGGCTGACGGCGCCGATATTGCGCTTGCCGAGCCACAGCTGGTACGCCTCCGGGCCAAAGGCCTCGACAAAGCGATCCGCTGTCGGGTAGGACGTGTAGCGGGGGCCATTGATGTCGAAGCGGCGAATGATCTGTGGGTCGAAGACGAAGTTTTCAGCGACAGAGTTCATGTGTCCACTACATTGTTGATTGCGTGCATTATCGGATTGCCCTGAAGTAAGCGGGTTGACGTGGATCAAACGCCGGGTTTAGTGAAAAGGAAGCCGATGTCGACGAAGGATGCGACCGCGAGGCTCGCCTTTGAGGTCGTGAAGACCGCTTGTTCGAACTGCAACCTGCGCGAGCTCTGTCTGCCTATCGGCCTCGAAGCGGACGAACTCAGGAAGCTCGACGAGTTGGTTTCGACGCGTAGACGCCTCAAACGTGGCGACTATCTTTACCGTGTGGGTCAGGATTTCGAGTCCATCTACGCGGTCCGCAGCGGATTCTTCAAGACCGACGTGCTCATCGAGGACGGTCGCGATCAGGTCACCGGTTTTCAGATGACCGGTGAGTTGCTCGGCCTCGACGGGATCAGCAGCGAAGTCCATACCTGCAACGCCATTGCTCTCGAGGACAGCGAAGTCTGCGCCATTCCCTTCTCGCATCTCGAAGGCCTGTCGCGGCAGATTCACACCCTGCAGCACCACTTTCATCAGGTGATGAGCCGCGAGATCGTTCGTGATCACGGGGTGATGATGTTGCTCGGCACCATGCGTGCCGAGGAACGCTTGGCGGCCTTCCTGCTCAACCTTTCGCAGCGCTTCAAGGCACGTGGCTATTCGCCGGCCGAATTCAACCTGCGCATGTCGCGTGACGAAATTGGCAGCTATCTTGGCCTCAAGCTGGAAACCGTCAGCCGTGCCTTTTCGCGCTTTCAGGACGAAGGATTGCTCTCCGTTCACCAGAGAAGAATCCGCATTCTCAACACCGCCGGCCTGAAGAAGCTGATGTCCCACCAGCGCCTGTGAGGTGGCGCCAGCTGTGCCTCTCCTTGCTTGCTGCTTCAAGGGAGCCACGCCAGCGGCCCGAGCGCGTTGCGGCTGACGGCGACCGAGACGATATAGGCAAACGCCAGTAGCGCGGCGACGAAGAACAGCGCCCGCTGCCTCTGGTTGCGGCCGCGCTTCAGGGCCATCGTCCCACAGCCGATGTAGATCAGCAGGCCGATCAGTTTCGCGGTCAGCCAGGTGGCCGCGAAGGGATACTGAGCGCTGATCACGGCCATGGCGATGGCGCTGCCCAGCAGGACGGTATCCACGATATGCGGCAGGAGGCGCACCAGCGGTTGCTGCAGGCGCGGCGATTTGCCGAGCATCCAGAGTCCACGCACGAAGAAACCGGCGCCGCTGAGCACGACGCAGGTGACATGCAGGTATTTCAGCGTCAGATAGGTGGCCATTACCGGGCTGCCGCTGCCGCAGTGGAATCGAGGGTCAGGGTTTCTTCGATCTTCAGCCGCTGCTGACGGTAAAAGGCGACGGCGGCCAGCAGGTTGCGCAGCAGCCAGGCATTGGCCAGCAACAGCGCCAATCCCGCGGGATAAGTGAACCACTCCGGCCAGAGCACGGCTGCCAGCAGGAGCGCCAGGGCGACGAAGTGTGCCTGCATCTGCCGGTCGAGCTGTGGCCCGGCGATGACCTTGTTCATGTTCGGAGGAAGCACCCGCCCGCGCCCGAGATTCTGCAAATGCGACCAGACCAGGAAGGGCACGATCTTGTAAAGCATGCCGATGATGACCGACATGAAGCCGCCGAACAGCACCAGGACGCCGCACAGCAGCGGCCACTC
>LBIU01000208.1 GCA_000987445.1 Candidatus Accumulibacter adiacens
ATGATCGTCGTCTTCGCCTTCCTGCAAGGCTGGCGTGCGACGCTCATCCCACTGCTGGCCGTACCGGTGTCGCTGGTTGGCACCTTCATGCTCTTCCCGGCCTTCGGTTTTTCGATCAACACGCTCTCGCTGTTCGGCCTGGTACTCGCCATCGGGCTGGTCGTCGACGACGCCATCGTCGTCGTTGAAGCGGTCGAGCACCACATCGAGGAAGGCATGTCGGCGAAGGCAGCGTCGCTGAAGGCGATGGAAGAGGTCACCGGGCCGGTGATCGCCATTGCGGTCATCCTGTCGGCGGTCTTCATTCCGACCGCGCTGATTCCCGGTATCACCGGCCAGCTCTACCAGCAGTTTGCGGTGACCATCGCCATCTCGGTGATCATCTCGGCCTTCAATGCGCTGACGCTCAGCCCGGCGCTCTGCGCCCTGCTCCTCAAACCCAAGGTGCGGGGGACCGGCCCGCTCCAGAAGTTCTACGACTGGTTCAACAAGGGCTTCAACCGCCTGACAGGGAGTTACGTCGGCACCTGCCGGATGGCCATCCGCAAGAGCGCGGTCAGCCTCTTCTTTCTGCTCGGCATCGCGGTCGCTGCCGGCTTCCTCGGCAAGATGACCCCGACCGGCTTTCTGCCCGATGAAGACCAGGGTTATGTCTACGCCGGCATTCAGCTCCCGGACGCCGCGTCGCTGCAACGCACCAGCGAAGTCGCCCAGCAGGCCGAAAATCTGATCATGAAGGTTCCCGGCGTCAAGTACACGACGACGGTCGTCGGCTTCAACATGCTGAGTGGGGTGCAGAACACCTACAGCGCTTTCTTCTTCATCACCCTCGAGGACTGGGCCGCGCGCAAGAAGCCCGAAGAAAAATATGAAGCGATCAAGGCCGAGCTGACCAGAGGGCTCGGTGGCATCGCCAGCGCCATCGGATTCTCGTTTCCGCCACCGGCGATCCAGGGGGTGGGGACCTCGGGTGGCGCAACTTTCATCCTCGAAGACCGCGCCGGCAAGGACATCGCCTTCCTCGCCGAGAACACCCAAAAATACCTCGCCGCGGCCAGGGAGCGTCCCGAACTGGCCCGTGTGACGACGACTTTCATACCCACCGTCCCGCAGCTGTTCGTCGACGTCGATCGCGACAAGGTCCTCAAGCAAGGGGTCAACATCGACGATGTGTATAAGACGCTGCAGAGCTTCCTGGGCAGCGGCTTCATCAATTATTTCAACCGCTTCGGACGCCAGTGGCAGGTCTACCTGCAGGCCGAAGGCGACTACCGCACCAATATCGACGGCATCAAGCGGTTCTACGTACGCAATGCCGACGGGCAAGCCGTACCGCTGTCCGCTCTGACCTCGGTGCGCAACATCGCCGGCCCGGAGTTCACCATGCGCTACAACCTCTACCGTAGCGCGCAGATCAACGCCTCGGCGGCACCCGGATACAGTTCCGCGCAGGTCATGGCGGCGCTCGAAGAAGTATTCGCCGAGACCATGCCCAGCGAAATGGGCTATGACTACATGGGCATGTCCTACCAGGAGAAACGGGCGCAGGAGGGTGTCTCGCCAATGGTCATCTTCGGCTTCTCGCTGCTCTGCGTCTTCCTGATCCTGGCGGCGCAGTATGAAAGCTGGTCGCTGCCGTTCTCGGTCCTGCTGGGAACGCCAATCGCCGTCGCCGGCGCTTTCGGCGCGCTACTTCTGCGCGGGCAGGAGAACAACATCTATGCACAGATCGGCCTGGTGATGCTGATTGGCCTGGCCGCCAAGAACGCCATCCTGATCGTCGAGTTCGCCAAGATGGAGTACGAGAAGGGTGAGTTGTCGCTGGCCGACGCGACGCTCAAGGGCGCGCAACTGCGCCTGCGGCCGATCCTGATGACCTCCTTCGCCTTCCTCCTCGGCCTGGTGCCGCTGGCCCTGTCCAGCGGTGCCGGCGCGATTTCGCGACAGGTGATGGGCACCGCGGTGATTGGCGGAATGCTGGCGGCAACCTGCATCGCCATCTTCATCGTCCCGGTGTGTTTCTACGTCATCGAGAAGATCGCGCACAAGGGCCATGACGGCACCTACCGGCACACTGACGACGATGCTGACGGAACCGGCCATGGCCAAGCCGCTACTGCCGTGCTCCCGGCGCAGACGGCCGGAAAGGAGGGCGAGAGCCATGCGTAAGCCCTTGATCGCCGCGCTGCTGGCGCTGCTCGTCAGCGGCTGCATGATCGGCCCTGACTACCTTCGTCCGCCGGTCGAGACGCCGCCGGCCTGGCGCCTCAGCGATCAGCATGCCAGCGAGCTGGCCAACACTGCCTGGTGGAAACAGTTCGACGACCCGGTGCTCGACGATCTGGTCAGCACGGCACTGCGAAACAACCACGATCTGCTGATCGCCACCGCGCGCATCGAGGAGTTCGCCGGTCGCTACGGCATCGTTCGTGCCGAACTCTTCCCACAGGTCGGCGCCGGCTACGAAGCGAGCCGGCAGCGCAATACGCTTCCCGGCGCCAACGGTCCGTCCACCTACAACAGTTACCAGGCGGTGATCGCAGCCAGTTGGGAGATCGACCTCTGGGGGCGAATTCGCCGCCTCAACGAAGCCGCCCGGGCACAGCTGCTGGCCAGTGAAGAGGCCCGCCGAGCGGTCATCCTGTCGCTGGTTGGCCGCGTCGCCGGCGCCTACATCAACCTCCGCGACCTCGATCGCCAGCTGGAGATCGCCAAGGCCACCGCCCTGAGCCGCGGGGAGTCCTACGCCGTTTTCCAGGAACGCTACCTCGGCGGCATCATCTCGACGCTCGAGCTCAGCCAGAACAAATCGCAGTACGACGAGGCGCTGGCCACCATCCCGCCGATCGAAAAGGCCATCGCCCAGCAGGAGAACGGCCTCAGCGTCCTGCTCGGCCGCAATCCCGGGCCTATCGCCCGCGGCAAGCGCATCGGCCAACTGACACTGCCGGCGATCCCGGCCGGCCTGCCATCCGATCTTCTCGAGCGCCGGCCCGACATCCAGTCGGCCGAGCAGAACCTGATCGCCGCCAACGCGCTGATCGGCGCGGCCAAGGCCGCCTACTTCCCGACGATTTCCCTGACCGGCCTCTTGGGCTTCGCCAGCAACGATCTGAGCAACCTCTTCGACAGCCAATCGAAGGCCTGGCAGTACGCGGCACCGATCACCATGCCGATCTTCACCGCCGGCGCCATCGCCGGCCAGGTCCAGGAAGCGGAGGCGGTGCAGCAGCAAGCGCTGTTCGCCTACCAGAGAACGATCCAGGAAGCCTTCCGCGAAGTCAATGACGCGCTGGTCAGCCAGGACCGCACACGCGAGCAACTGCACGCGCAGAAAGAGCAGGTACGGGCGCTGGAGCAATATTCGGCGACCGCCCGGCTACGCTACGATAACGGCTATACCAGCTACATCGAGGTTCTCGACGCCGAGCGCAGCCTGTTCAATGTGCAGTTGCAGTACACGCAGACGCAGCAGACGCAGTTCCAGGCGATGATCAATCTCTATCTGGCGATGGGCGGGGGCTGGATAAGCGAGGCCGACAAGCTGACCGCGACCGCCGAGCAAATGGCGCCGGTTCCTGCCGCCGAATCCCCGCCGACAAGCAAGCAATAGGCAAACCCCGGGGGTCGGCGACAACTCACCGATCGGTTCCCCGTTTGGGTCGATCAACGAACCTTCCCTCAAGGCACGTCACAAACCATCTCGACTCGGAGGAGACAGGCATGAGCAAGAAGCGAAAACCGGTAAAGAAGGGCAAGGCGAACGCGCTGGCGGACGCCGCTGAGCTGCTGACCGAAAGGGCGCCCAATGAGGCCGCGGCGGCTCCAGCGACAAAGATGTCGAACAAGACTTACCTCAAGGAACTCGAAAAACTCGAGGCCGAGTTGGTCTATCTCCAGGAGTGGGTAATCAAGAAGGGCCTCAAGGTGATCATCGTCTTTGAAGGCCGCGACGGGGCCGGCAAGGGCGGGACGATCAAGGCCATCACCGGCCGCGTCAGCCCGCGCGTCTTCCGGGTGGTCGCCCTGCCCGCACCCACTGACCGCGAGAAAACCCAGATGTACTATCAGCGCTACCTGCCCCACTTTCCGGGTGCCGGCGAAGTGGTGATCTTCGACCGCAGCTGGTACAACCGCGCCGGTGTCGAGCGCGTCATGGGTTTCGCGACCAGCGAGCAGGTCGAAGCCTTTCTCCGCATGACGCCGCTGGTCGAAAGAACGATGGTCGAGGGCAACGACATCATCCTGCTCAAGTACTGGCTGGAAGTCGACATGGACGAGCAGACACGCCGCATGAAGGGGCGCATCAACGACCCCCGCAAGCGCTGGAAGCTCTCGCCGATGGACCTCAAGTCCTACAGCCGCTGGTACGACTACTCGCGGGCCCGCGACGCCATGTTTGAGGCCACCGATTCCGAATGGGCACCGTGGTTTGCGGCGCGATCCAACGACAAGAAACGGGTACGTCTGAACATCATCAGGCACATCCTCAAGAGCATCCCGTACGAGATGCCGAAACCAGAGAAAGTAAGCCTGCCAAGCCGGCAAAGCGCTGGCAAATACCAGGAAAGCAACCATCCCGTGAAGTACATCCCGGAAGTGTTCTAAAACATTTTCACCAGCGCCCTTCCCGACCGGGAAGGGCGCTGGTGCGACCGCTCTGGCGCTCTCACGCTCCAGGTCTCAAAGGTAACGGCTGGCATCGGCAAAATTGATCGTCCGCGGCGGCGGCAGTTCGCTGCGCGCGACGCGCGCCAGCACGAAGGCGCGGCGCATGGGTGGAGAACCGCTCAGTTCCGCCAAGCCAAAATCGATGTCGGCAGCGGGGTCCGGGCTGGCATCGTCGACCACCACGTTCATCTTGCTCAGCCGCAAGCGCCTCGACTCGACGCGCAGATAACGCTGCGGATTGTCGAGGACCGCCTTCAGGCAATCCAGTTCTGCTTCCAGAACCGACTCGCTGCCTCCTATCGCCTCGAGTTGCCGCTCGTTTTCCAGCAGCTCGGCCTGCAGTCGGGCCTGCTCGCTGGGCGCCGCCGGATCCGCGCCGAACATCGAGCCAAGGCCCGGTCCCTGCTGCTGAAGGAGTCGCAGGCGCGCCCGGATCAGCGAGCGGCTTCCCTGCAACTCCTGCCTTTCGACCCGCTCCGCACCGATTTCCGACAAGGCCTGGGTGAGCAGGTATTCGAAGGCCTCGACACCGACGACACGACGTAGACGCGATTCGTCGCGGCCGCAGATGCGCGTCCTGTGGTCCGAAAAACTGACGCGGGTCTGGGCCACATCGCGCTGCACCACACCACCCTGCAACGCCATTCCGAAGGCCCGCTGTTCCTTGAGCTCCATGCCCAGGACCACGCAAGCTTCGTCGAGCTCCAGAAACTTGTCGAACAGGGTGCGCAGATTGTCCGAACGGCCGATCGCGGCGGGAATATCCGAGGGCGCGACGAAAAATGCCCGCCAAGCGGGATCCGACGACCAGATGGCCGACGAGAGCGGGCGCGCGGCCGGCAGCGTGGTGACCATTTCGCGCAGGAATTCGATCGTCGTCTCAACCGAGGGGATCAGGTGCTTGTGGCAATTCGGCAGCAGCTTGAGGCGCGGGTTGGTCAAGGTGATCGCCTTGTCGACCGCCCCGCGAACCATCTCGCCAGACACCCGATCAGGATCGAACTGACCCGGTCGGTTCTTGAACCAGTCGAGAATACCCATGGCGTGTTCCTCCTCAAAATAGCGAGCCTGCTCAATACAGGTGAAAGGCGGGCCAGTGGCCGCAATCCGCATCTCCCGGGCTCGGGCAACGCCCTACAAAATAATGCTTCACCATGCAGAATGCAAAGTGCTAGTCTCGAATCCGAAAGGCGTTGGGGCCGCCTGCCGGGATCCCGGCAAACCGAATGCCCAGCTCTTGCCGTTTCTTCTTGTCATAGGAGGCACGACCATGCGCTTACCCGTCGAATCCTGCAAACGACAACCTTGGCAATGCATGGCCCTGCTCAGCCTGCTCCTGGTGACCGCCTGTGGTCAAGCTGAACCGCCGTCGTCGGCAGCGACGATACCGGCGGACGAAATACGCAGCTTCACCGGCAACTGGACTGCCGTAGGGAACCGACAGGTTCTGGACATCGAGCCGGGGCAGCAGGCGGGCATCTTCAAACTCAGCGGCTCGATGCTCCTGAGCGGCAAACTGCG
>LBIU01000209.1 GCA_000987445.1 Candidatus Accumulibacter adiacens
GCGCAGAACCTGACGCCGCGTGCGGTTGAGGAGCTGCGCATGCTGTCGAATTTCCAGTTCGGCACGCAGGCGCTGTTGCAGAGTTTTCTGATCGGGCAGCCGGAGTTCCGCAAGGTCATGCAGAGCCCGCAAATGAAGCAGTTGCGGCAGCGGGTGATTGCCGCCTGTCACATCGGCCCGATGGATCAGGACGAGACCCAGGCCTACATCGAGCACCGGCTGAATTGCGCCGGGTCGCAGGGTTCGCCGCGCTTCGACGCCGGTGCCTTCGAGGCGATCTTCGAGGCCAGTGGTGGCATACCTCGACGCATCAACGCGCATTGTGATCGCCTGCTGTTGTCCGGCTTCCTGAACGGCAAGAGCGAATTCACCCGTGCGGACGTCGAAGAGGTGGCTGGGGAACTCAAGGAAGAAACACAATCGCAATCGGTCATCGCGCCGAACAGCCTCGGCGATGGCAGTGACAGTGCGGTGCATCCGCAACTGACCGAGAGCGGCATTCTCGATATCGATCTCTCGCGTCTGGAACTCGAGCCGAATGTCGCGGAGCGCGCGTCACGCGCCATTGCCGAGCTGAAAAGCGGTCAGGCGGATCAACGGATGATCCGTATCGAGCGCAGCATCGTCCGCCTTGAACGCAGCAATGCCGCGGTACTTTCGCTGATTCAACAACTGGTTGATGCCGTTCGGGCCAAGCAATGATGGAGACATATTTTGGTTGACAAGCGATGGCCCGCCGATCTCGGCCCGGTGCTTTGTGTCGTTGGTGCGCGACCCAATTTCATGAAGATGGCGCCGATTCTGCGCGCTTTGCGTGGCCACCAGCCGGCCGTACCGGCGCTTTTGGTGCACACCGGCCAGCACTACGATAATGACATGAACGACCGTTTGTTCGTCGATCTGCGCCTACCACATCCGGATATCAACCTCGAAGTCGGCTCCGCAAGTCA
This sequence comes from Candidatus Accumulibacter adiacens, assembly GCA_000987445.1. GTDB lineage: Bacteria > Pseudomonadota > Gammaproteobacteria > Burkholderiales > Rhodocyclaceae > Accumulibacter > Accumulibacter adiacens. The sequence continues at coordinate 951 of LBIU01000209.1, forward strand.
CGCCGTGCAAACAGCGGAAGTCATGAAGCGCTTCGAGCCGGTGCTGGACAGCCATCGGCCGGCGTGTGTTCTGGTCGTTGGTGACGTGAATTCGACGCTCGCCTGCTCGCTGGTGGCGGTCAAGAAGGACGTGCCGGTGGTGCATGTCGAAGCCGGCCTGCGCAGCCACGATCGCGCGATGCCCGAGGAAATCAATCGCCTGCTGACTGACCAGCTCGCCGATCGCCTGTACACCACCGAGCGCAGCGCGCTGGCCAACCTGACCCGCGAAGGGGTCGCCGAGGAGCGCGTATGCTTCGTCGGCAATGTGATGATCGACTCGCTGCGCTCGAACCTCGAGCTGGCGCATCCGCCCGCGCGGACGCTGCAGTCGGCGGGCTGTGCTGCGGGCCTGCTCGACGACGCGAACGGCTACGGGGTGGTGACGCTGCACCGCCCGTCCAACGTCGATCGGCCCGAGACGCTGCGGCCGCTGCTGGCGGTCCTCCGTGAAGTTTCCGAAGCGCTGCCGCTGATCTTTGCCCTGCATCCGCGGACGCGTGCGAACATCGAACGCTTCGCCTTGAGCGAGCTGTTGAACAGTCCGCGCATCGTTCTGCTGCCGCCGCAGGGCTACCTGGAAATGCTCGGCCTGATGGCCGCAGCCAAGCTCGTCCTTTCCGATTCCGGGGGCCTGCAGGAGGAGAGCACCGCCCTCGGCGTTCCCTGCCTGACGATTCGGGAAAACACCGAGCGTCCGATCACCATCGAGCAGGGGACCAATACCCTGGTCGGCTGTGACCCGCAGGCGATTCGCAAGGGGGTTGCCGAGATTCTTTCCGGTGCCGGCAAGCGTGGTCGCATTCCCGAGTTCTGGGATGGCCAGGCGGCACCGAGAATCGTCGCTGATCTCGCAGCCTGGCTGCTCGCGCGGCATGCGCTGCGTGTCGAGTAAAGAGGACGAACCGTACAAGATGCCCGGCCTGCCGATTACCAACGCCCTGACGATCGACGTCGAAGACTACTTTCAGGTCTCCGCGCTGGCTCCGTACATTCCTCGCGAGCAGTGGGATTCTCGCGACTGCCGCGTCGAAGGCAACGTCGAGCGAATTCTCCTGATGCTCGATGAAGCGCAGACCCGGGCGACCTTCTTCACGCTCGGCTGGGTTGCCGAGCGCTATCCGCAGCTGGTCCGTCGCATCGTTGCCGGTGGGCACGAGCTGGCGAGTCACGGTTATGGACATCAGCGTGCCAGCGATCTCAGCGAAGCCGAGTTTTCGGCCGATATCGGTTCGGCCAAGAAGTTGCTCGAAGACATTTCGGGCGAGGAAGTCAAAGGCTACCGCGCGCCGAGTTTTTCGATCGGCGAAGGGAATCTCTGGGCTTTCGACTGTCTCGCCCGCGCCGGCTATCGCTACAGTTCGAGTATCTACCCGATTCGCCATGACCACTACGGTATGCCTGATGCCCCGCGTTTCGCGCATCAGGTGCGTGACGGACTGCTCGAACTGCCGGTGACCACCCTGCGCTATCTAGACCGTAACTGGCCGGCCAGCGGGGGAGGGTATTTCCGCCTGCTGCCGTACATGCTGTCGCGTTGGTTGTTGCAGAAGGTCAATCAGCGTGATCAGCAGCCGGCGATCTTCTATTTTCACCCCTGGGAAATCGACGCCGAGCAGCCACGCGTCGCGGGCATCAGTGCCAAGGCCCGCTTTCGTCACTACGTCAATCTGCAGTACACCGAGGGTCGTATCAGGCGCCTGCTCGGCGACTTCAGCTGGGGACGAATGGATGAGATATTTCTTGACGACGCCGTGCGTCCGCCAAGGGTGAATTGATGGAAACGACGATCGAGGAAGTTGCCCGGCTGGTCGCGGCGAGCGCGCCGTTGCTCGTCAAAAGGCTGGATCCCGCCGACCGGCCTGCCGTTCGCCGTTGGGATGCTTTCGTCGACGCCTGCCCGGAAGCGACCTTCTTTCACAAGTCCGGTTGGCAGCAGGTCCTCAAGGAGGTTTTCGGGCATCGCACGCATTTCCTTTATGCCGAGCGTTCCGGCACGATCGAGGGTGTTCTGCCGTTGGCGCAGGTGAAAAGCCTGCTCTTCGGCAATTCCCTGGTCTCCTTGCCGTTTGCCGTCTATGGCGGCGTCGCGGCCAGCAGCCCGGCCGCCGTCGAGGCGCTGGAGCGCGAAGGGCAGGCCATCGCCACGCGTCTCGGTGTCGACCATTTGGAACTGCGCAATCTTTGCCCCCGTCATCCGGAATGGCCGCTGCAGGACCTCTACGTACGCTTCCGCAAGGAACTCGAACCCGACGTGGAGGCCAACATGCTGGCCATCCCGCGCAAGCAGCGAGCGATGGTCCGCAAGGGGATCAAGAACGGCTTGCGCAGCGAGATCGACCAGGATCTGAGCCGCTTCTTCGCGCTCTACGCCGATAACGTGCATCGGCACGGGACGCCGGCATTTCCCAGGCGCTATTTCGAGTGCCTGCAGCGCGTCTTCGCTGCCGACTGCGAGGCACTCACGGTGGTGGACGACAGTGGCCGGCCGCTGAGTGTCGTGCTGAGTTTTTATTTTCGCGACGAAGTCCTGCCTTATTACGCCGGCGACGATGTTTCGGCACGCCAGCTGGCGGCCAACGATTTCAAGTACTGGGAGTTGATGCGCCGTTCCTGCGAGCGTGGCCTGAAGTTCTTCGACTACGGCCGTAGCAAACAGGGTACCGGCTCGTATTCTTTCAAGAAGAACTGGGGTTTCGAAGCGCAAGCCCTGTCCTACGAGTATTGCCTGTACGCGCGTGATTCGATCCCGCAAAACAACCCCGCCAACGCCAAGTACCAGTTGCTGATCAAGACCTGGCGGCGGATGCCTATTGGCCTCGCCAACTGGCTTGGCCCCTTCATTGTACGCAACCTGGGTTAGGCGCATCGCGGAGGCCGCTTCTGGGCCAGGGCCAAGCCGCTTGGCACCCCTGCATTGATGAACACATGAACTCGCCGATCTTGCCAGCTTCGATGACTCTTGAATGTTTGCGCCTTTTGAAAGCCACCCCATGAACCAAGCCGAATTGCGTCCGACCTCGCTTGCTGCTGACCCGGGCTGGCGTGTCGCTCTCCCCACCCTGGTTCTGACCTGGCTGCTGATCCTGCTGCTCTTCCGCGAGACGGCGTTGGCGATGGTCGATATCTGGGAGCGTTCGGACACCTACGCGCATGGTTTCGTGGTGCCGCCGATCACCCTGTGGCTGATCTGGCGGATTCGTTCCCGTCTCATCGTGCTGGCGCCCCGCTACAGCTTTCTGGCGGTACTCCTGTTTGCCGGCGTCGGCTTTGCCTGGCTGGTGGGCGAGGTGGCGGCGGTCAATGCGCTTTCCCAGTTTGCACTGGTGGCGATGCTGATTGTGGCCGTACCCGCAGTCCTCGGCTGGACGATCGCACGGCGTATCGCCTTTCCGCTGCTGTTCCTGTTCTTCGCCGTTCCCTTTGGCGACTTCGCCCTGCCCAAGCTGATGGAGTGGACGGCGCATTTCACGATTCTCGGATTGCGCTTTTCCGGCATTCCGGTGCATGCCGAAGGCTTGCGCTTCGTGATTCCCACAGGCAGCTGGTCGGTGGTTGAGGCCTGCAGCGGCGTTCGCTATCTGATCGCTTCGGTCACGATCGGAACGCTGTTTGCGTACCTCACCTATCGCTCGCTGACACGGCGGCTGGTCTTCGTTCTCGTTTCCTTTCTGGTTCCGATCGTTGCCAACTGGGTGCGCGCCTACATGATCGTCATGATTGGCCATCTGTCCGGTAACCAGTTGGCGGTCGGTGTCGACCACCTGATCTATGGCTGGGTCTTCTTCGGTATCGTCATCCTGGCCATGTTCTGGATCGGTGCGCGCTGGCGCGAGGATGAGTTCGAGAGCGAGCCGCAGGCGACAGCGCCCATCGCGCCGCCCGCTGCCCCGGCGACTTCGAGATCGCTGATGGCCGCCGTCGCCACGGTTCTGGTGGGTGGCTTCTGGAGCTTCGCGCAATTGCAGATCGATGGCCATCGTGCACCGCCGATCGGCCAGACGGCACACATTGGCCCGCTTGCCGGCTGGCAGGCGACCGCTTCCGGCCTGTACGGCTGGCAGCCCAGCTTCGAGAATTACGCGGCGAGCAGCCAAGCCAGCTTCGTGAACGGCGGCCGGGTCGTTGGACTCTTCCTCGCCTACTATCGTAACCAGGACGAGCAGCACAAACTGGTCAGTTCGACCAACGCGCTGGTCAAGAGCGAGGATCCGTACTGGGCGCAGGTGGGCAGCGGAACGCGCGAGATTTCCTTCGCCGAACAGGAAATCAAGGTGCGCACGGTCGTGTTGCGCGGACGGCCGCCGCTACGGATGCTGGTTTGGCAATGGTACTGGGTCAACGGGCGCTGGACTGCCAGCGATGTGATGGCCAAAGCCTACCTGGCGCTGTCGCGCCTGACCGGCAATGGCGACGATTCGGCGCTGATCGTGCTCTACGCGCCGCTGGACGTGGACGGCGCTGGCGAGGCCGTACTCGAAGACTTCGTGCGCAGCGCGGGACCGGCGATCAATACCGCGCTACGACAGACCGTGGCCGGTCAATGATGGTCGCTGCGGACCAGCGTCCGCTGATCGTCCATGTCGTCTTTCGCTTCGACGTCGGCGGTCTCGAGAACGGTGTTGTCAATCTGATCAACCACCTGCCGCGCGAGGCCTATCGCCACGCCGTCATTTCACTGACCGAGATCACCGATTTCAAGCATCGTATCGTTCGCGACGACGTCAGCTTCATCGCCCTGGGCAAGCCGCCCGGCCACTCGCTGTGGATCTATCCGCGCCTGTGGCGGCTGTTCCGCCGTCTACGCCCGGCCATTGTGCATAGTCGCAACCTCGCTGCGCTGGAAGTGCTCATCCCGGCCTGGGCGGCTGGCGTGCCGCTGCGCATCCACGGTGAGCACGGCCGTGATATCGGTGACCTCGACGGTTCGAACAGAAAGAACCAATGGCTGCGCCGTCTATATCGTCCGTTCGTGAAGCAGTACATCGCGCTGTCGCGTGATCTCGAGGACTATCTGGTTTCTCGGGTGGGCGTGTCGCCGACCCGTGTTGCGCAGATTTACAACGGCGTCGACGTGCAGCGTTTCCATCCGCTCGCGCCGCGTCAGGCGATTGCCGGCTGCCCGTTTAGCGATCCGGGCTGCTGGTTGGTCGGAAGCGTGGGGCGTATGCAGTTGGTCAAGGATCAGACGACATTGGCGCAGGCTTTCATCCGCGTCCTGGCCGATTTTCCAGAGCTGAGGAGCCGCCTGCGACTGGTGATCATCGGCGACGGCCCGCTGCGTGCGCAGGCGCAGGCGATGCTCGAAGAGGCCGGCGTCGCCGGCCTGGCCTGGCTGCCTGGGCAGCGGGACGATATTCCCGAAATCCTGCGTGGCCTGGACTGTTTCGTACTGCCCTCGCTGGCCGAAGGCATCTCGAACACCATCCTCGAAGCGATGGCCAGCGGTTTGCCGGTGATCGCGACGGATGTCGGCGGCAACGCCGAATTGATCGAAGCCGGCCGCTCGGGCGAACTGGTTGGGGTTTCCGATGCGGCGGCGATGGCGCGTCAGATTGCCCGCTACGCGAACGATCCGCGGCAGGCGCGTGCCGCCGGGGCGGCGGGGCGGGCCAGAGTCGAGCAACACTTCAGCCTGCACGCGATGAGCGGACGCTACCAGGCGCTCTACGATCAACTGCTGCACGCGAATGTCGGCGAGGCGGGTCGCAAGGCCTCGATTCACCCCTAGGCGATGGCCGAAAAGAAGCAACAAGGAAACTGAAGCAAACCTATGTGCGGAATAACCGGAATTTTCGATACCCGTGGCCGGCGTGACATTGATCGCCGCGTCCTCTCGCGAATGAACGAGTCGCAGTACCATCGCGGCCCGGATGAAGGCGGTTTGCACCTCGAACCGGGTGTCGGCCTGGGCCATCGCCGGCTCTCGATCATCGATCTGTCGACTGGCCAGCAGCCGCTCTACAACGAGGATCAGAGCGTTTGCGTGGTGTTCAACGGCGAAATCTACAACTACCAGCAACTGATCCCCGAACTGCAGGCGCTGGGCCACGTCTTCCATACGCGCAGTGATACCGAGGTCATTGTCCATGCGTGGGAAGCTTGGGGCGAGGACTGCGTGCAGCGCTTTCGCGGCATGTTCGCCTTCGCGCTCTGGGATCGCAACCGCGAAACCTTGTTTCTGGCGCGCGACCGGCTGGCGGTCAAGCCGCTCTACTACGCCTTGTTGCCCGATGGCTGCTTTCTCTTCGGCTCCGAGCTCAAGTCGTTGCTGGCGCACGGCGGACTGGCGCGCGATATCGATCCCCTGGCCGTCGAGGAATACTTCGCTCTCGGCTACGTTGCCGAGCCACGGACGATCTTTCGTCAGGCCAGAAAGCTGCCGCCGGCGCACATGCTCAGCGTCCGGCGCGGGCAGTCGCTGGTCGAGCCGAAAGCCTACTGGGATGTGCGCTTCAGCCTCGATCAGCCAGTCGGTCTCGAGGAAGCCTGCGCGCAGCTCAAAGACCGGCTACGCGAGTCGATCCGCCTGCGCATGATTTCCGAGGTGCCGCTTGGCGCTTTCCTGTCCGGCGGCGTCGATTCGAGCGCCGTGGTGGCGCTGATGGCCGGCCTGTCGGATGAGCCGGTCAATACCTGCTCGATTGCTTTCGACGACCCGGCCTTCAATGAAGCGGCCTTTGCGCAGCAGGTGGCCGATCGCTACCGCACCAACCACCACTGCGAGCTCGTCGCCAGCGATGACTTCGAGCTCATCGACACGCTGGCTCGCTTGTACGACGAGCCCTATGCCGACAGCTCGGCGATTCCCACCTACCGGGTATGCCAATTGGCCCGCAAACACGTGACCGTGGCCCTGTCGGGAGATGGCGGCGACGAGACTTTCGGCGGCTATCGTCGTTATCGAATGCACTTGATGGAAGAGCGGCTGCGCTCGGCGCTGCCGCACAGCGTCCGGCGACGGGTCTTTGGCGTGCTCGGGCGCATTTACCCGAAGGCCGATTGGGCGCCGCGCATGTTCCGCGCCAAAACCACTTTCGAAGGCATGGCCAGAACCTCGGTCGAAGCCTACTTCCATTCCGTGTCCATTCTGCGCGGGCCGATGCGCACGCAGCTGTTCAGCGCGCGTTTTCGGCAGGAGCTCGGCGGCTACACCGCCGAGGACGTCTTCCGCAGCCATGCCGCCAAGGCCGACACCGACGATCCGCTGGCCCTGATCCAGTACCTCGATCTGAAGACCTATCTGGTTGGCGACATCAATACCAAGGTCGACCGCGCGAGCATGGCGCACTCGCTCGAAGTGCGCGAGCCTCTGATGGATCACGAACTGGTCGAATGGATGGCGACGCTGTCTTCTTCGCTCAAGGTACGCGGGCAGGAAGGTAAGTTCCTGCTCAAGAAGGCGCTCGAGCCCAGCCTGCCGCAAGACATCCTCTATCGCCCGAAGATGGGCTTTGCGGTGCCCTTGGCACGCTGGTTTCGCGGCCCTTTGCGGGAACGTGTTCGCGAGGCGGTGCTCGGTTCCCGCCTGGCGGAAACCGGCTGGTTCAATCAGAAGTATCTGCAGCATCTGGTCGATGCCCATCAGTCGGGAGCGCGTGATTACAGCTCGCCGCTGTGGACGGTGCTGATGTTCGAGGCCTTTCTGCGCAATGTGCTCGACGCGCCGGCCAGCGCCGCGGTGATTGTCAGCGAGACTCAGGGGAGGGCATGAGCTTGCGCATCCTGCACGTTTTCGACCATTCACTGCCCCTGCATAGCGGCTATACCTTTCGTTCGCTGGCCATCCTGCGCGAGCAGCGCGCGCTCGGCTGGCAGACGGTGCATCTCACGACCCCCAAACAGGGTGCCGGCACGGCCCTGCACGAGGAGGTCGACGGCTGGTCTTTCGCACGCACGCCGAGTGCCGATGGCGTCGGTCTGCTGGCCCAGATGCGGCTGACTGCGGCGCGCCTCGATCAGTTGGTCGGGGAAAACCGGCCAGACCTGATCCACGCCCACTCGCCGGTGCTCAATGCCCTGCCGAGTCTCTGGATCGGGCGCCGTCGGCGGCTGCCGGTGGTCTATGAAATGCGCGCCTCGTGGGAGGATGCCGCCGTCGATCATGGGACGACCGTGGAAGGCAGCCTGCGCTATCGCGCTTCGCGTGCGCTGGAGAGCCTGGCCCTGCGCCGTGCCGATCAGGTGACGACGATCTGTGAAGGGCTGCGTCGCGATATCGCCGCGCGTGGTATCGCGGCGGAGCGCGTCACGGTGATTCCCAACGCGGTGGACGTCAGTCTGTTCCAGTTCGGCGTCGAAGCGGATCCCGCGCTACGCCGCTCGCTGGGACTCGAAGGTATGACGGTGCTCGGTTTTGCGGGGTCCTTCTACGGCTATGAAGGACTCGACCTGTTGATCGAGGCGGCGCGCCAAATGCTGCCCCGGCATCCGCAGCTGCGCCTGCTGCTTGTCGGTGGCGGCCCGCAGGAGGCGAATCTGAAGGCTCAGGCGGTCGCCGCCGGGCTGCTGGATCGCGTCATCTTCACCGGTCGCGTGGCGCACGCCGAGGTGCAACGCTACTACGAACTGATCGATGTCCTTGCCTATCCGCGCCTGCCGATTCGGCTGACCGAACTGGTCACCCCCCTGAAGCCCCTGGAGGCCATGGCGCAGGGAAGGATGTTCGTCGCTTCGGATGTCGGCGGCCATCGCGAGCTGGTTCGCCACGGTGAGACAGGCTTCCTGTTTCCGGCCGGCGACCCCGCGGCTCTGGCGGCGGCACTCGAGGATGTCCTCGAGCAGCGCGCGCAGTGGCCGCAAATTGCCGCGCAGGCGCGTCGCTTCGTCGAGGTCGAACGGACCTGGGCGAGCAGCGTTGCCCGTTATCGGGAGGTCTACCGTCGGGCACTGGCCGGCACCGGACACCGTCCCTTCGCTCCAGCCCTCTGACTCGGAGTCGCCATAGTGTGTGGTATTCACGGTATCTATCGTTTTGACGGCCTGAGTGTCGAGCCGCGCATGCTATCGAGCATGGGTGATCGCATTTTGCACCGCGGTCCGGACGACGAAGGCAGTCATGTCGATGGCCCCTGCGGGATCGGTATGCGCCGGCTGTCGATCATCGATCTGGCGGGTGGTCACCAGCCGCTGTCGAATGCCGATGGCAGCCTGTGGTTGGTCTGCAACGGCGAAATCTACAACTTTCGCGAGTTGCGCAGCGAGTTGCAGGGCAAGGGCTATCACTTCAAGACCGGATCCGATTCCGAGGTGTTGCTGCATCTCTACGATGCCGAGGGCGACGATTTCGTCCTGCGGCTCAACGGGATGTTCGATTTCGCTCTCTGGGATGCGCGTCGGCGGCGCTTGCTGATCGGTCGTGACCGCCTCGGCGTGAAACCGCTGTACGTCTTGCAGGACTGGCAGCGCCTGGCCTTCGCCAGTGAAGCCAAGGCCCTGCTGGCCTTGCCCGGGGTGAGTGCCGAACTCGACCGGGAGGTCGTCGCCGATTACCTGCATCTCGGTTACGTGGCGGCTCCTGGCTGCATCTTCAAGGGCATCCGCAAGCTGCCGCCGGCCACCCTGCTGGCCGTCGAGGACGGTGAAGTGCGCGAGTGGCGCTACTGGCGCCTGCCCGAACAGATCATCAGCGACCTTTCCGAAAACCAGTGGATAGAGCGCGTCAAGCTTCAGCTCGACGAATCGGTGCGCATGCAGATGGTCAGCGACGTTCCAATCGGCGCTTTCCTCTCGGGCGGCGTCGATTCCAGCGCCGTGGTCGGTTTGATGGCTCGCCACTCGGAGCAGCCGATCCGCACCTACGCCATTGGATTTTCCGGTGGCGAAGCCGAGGCACTGTACAACGAGCTGCCGTATGCGCGCCAGGTGGCCAAGCTGTTTGCCACCGAACATCGCGAGATCGTCGTCCAGCCCGACGTCGTTGCGCTGTTGCCGAAGCTGCTCTGGCACATGGACGAGCCGCTGTCGGACACCGCTTTCATCACCACTTTCCTGGTTTCGGAGTTCGCCCGTGAGGATGTCAAGGTGATCCTTTCCGGCGTCGGTGGTGATGAACTCTTCGGCGGTTACCGGCGCTACCTCGGCGGTCACTATGCGCGGCGCTATCGACGCTGGCCGGGCTGGTTGCGGCGGGCGGCGAGCTTCGCTGCGCGGCGCCTGCCCGCTGACCGGCATTCCGGTTTTCTGAACAATCTGCGCCTGGCCAAGGGTTTCATGGCCAGTGCGGAAATGAGTTCCGACGAACGCTATCGCAGCTACCTGCAGGTACTCAGTCGCCGCCACGTTTCCGCCTTGTTGCTGGATGAACCGGCGGCGGGCGCTTCAGATACCCTGGCGCGGGCTTTTGCCGCGGCCGGCAACGAGGATGAGCTGAACCGGATGTTTGCCGTCGATGCCGAAACACAGTTGCCCGACGACCTGCTGTTGCTCACCGACAAGATGAGCATGGCGGTGTCGCTGGAGTGCCGGGTGCCGCTGCTCGACCATCAGCTGGTGGAACTGGCGGCGACGATGCCGGCTTCGATCAAGGTTCGCGACGGGCGCCTCAAGCACCTGCTGAAAGCGTCGCTGACCGATCTGCTGCCGGACGACATTCTCAACCGCAAGAAGCGTGGCTTCGGCACGCCGATGGGCGCCTGGCTGAAGCGTGAACTGGCCCCCGTGCTGAAGCGACTGCTGGCGGCCGAGGTGGTGCAAGCGCGCGGGCTGTTCGATCATGCGGTGGTCAGGCGCCTGATGGCCGATCACGAAGCCAATCGCATCGATGGCACCGACATCCTGCTGGCGATGATGAATCTGGAGATCTGGAGCCGGATTTTTCTCGACCATCGCGATCCGGCCGATGTCGCCGAAGAACTCAAGAGTTACGTTGCATGAATATTCTCTATATCTGTCACCGCTTTCCGTTTCCGCCCAAGCGTGGCGGCAAGATCCGACCCTTCAACATGATTCGTCACCTGTCGGCGAGTGGCCATCGCGTTACCGTCTGTTCGCTTGCGCGCTCGCCTGAAGAGGCTGCGGAAGGGCAGGGGATCGCCGCGCATTGCGAGGCCTTCGAAGTGGCTCAGGTGTCGGGCCCGCTGCAGGCCTTGCGCATGGTGGCCCGCTTGCCGCTGGCGACGCCTTCGTCGATGGGTTTCTTCTACTCGCCGGATTTGCAGGAGCGTGTCCGGCGACTGCTCGGCGCGCGCAAATGGGATCTGATTTTCGTCCATTGTTCGTCGGTCGCCCAGTATGTCGAGCAGGTTCGCGACGTGGCGAAGATTCTCGACTTCGGTGACATGGATTCGCAGAAGTGGCTCGAGTATGCCAA
>LBIU01000210.1 GCA_000987445.1 Candidatus Accumulibacter adiacens
ATGCTCGCAGAAACCGTCGACGAATGGACCAAACAGTGGAAAGAGGATGGCCTGCGTGAGGGGCGGCAGCAGGGCCTGCAGGAAGGTCGCCAGGAAGGTTGGCGGGAGGGCATGCAGCAGGGCGAGGCAGCTCTGCTGCAAAAACAACTCGAGCGCCGTTTTGGGGCGCTACCGGCCTGGGTGCCGGGGCGTCTGGCACAGGCGAGTCCTGCCCAACTCGAAACATGGGGCCTGGAGCTGCTCGACGCTGCCAGCCTCGAAGAGGTTTTCGCCGGCGCCTGAGGGAGCGGACGTCGATCGACGTCGCGGTCGCTTTGCCGACCTGACGACGTCTCCCCGATCATCGAAGACACTGAGCGTGCGACGATCGGGCGCTTGTCCTTCGTTGCCGCGCGCACCCGCCAAGCTTGCGGGCGTCGCGCGACGAACCGGCTCGGCAGTGCCGACGTGAGCCTTGAATGCGAGTGGGGTGTAGCTGCTAGCGCGGGCGGCTGCGCGTTGTAGTTGCTCTCTTCGGCCGCTGTTTGTTGTACTCTGTGCTCCGTTTTCGTCGCCGTGGCGTGTTTTTCACGTTCGGCGGCATTGGCCTAGCCTTGTTTCGAGAGTCCGATCTTTATCAACAGGAGGTGTCATGCGATTTCTAGCCAGGTTGTTGAGTGTCGTCATTCCGTTAACGCTGCTGATTACAGGTAGCGCGAACGCACGCGAATGGAAAGCGATCGAGGCGTCGGGGACGATCAAGGCGGCCACCGAGGGCGCTTTCCAACCGTTCAATTACTATGAAGGTTCGATGCTTACCGGTTTCGAGGTCGAGCTGGCCGAAGCCATCGCCAAGAAGCTGGGGCTTAAGCTTGAATGGAGCGTGGTGCCTTTCGATGCCCAGATTGCGGCCCTCAAGCAGGACCGTTTCGATTTCGCCATCGCTTCGCACGGCTTCACGCCGGAGCGCGCCAAGTCGGTTGATTTTGCCAATCCGCACTACTGCACCGGCGGCCAGATTGCCGCGTACAAGGATGGCCCGCTGACCGTTGCCGCGCTGAACGGCAAGTCGGTCGGCGTGCAACTGGCGACGACCTACGCCGGTGCTGCCAAGAAGATCAAGGGCATCAAGGACATCAAGACCTACAAGGGTGACCCCGAGGCCTTCTCGGCCCTGCGTGCGAAGAAGGTCGATGCCTGGATCTCGGACAAGTTCACCGTCAAGGGCACGCTCGACCAGAACCCGGACGCTGGCATCGTCGGCGGTGAGCTGGTGTTCGTCGAGAAGGTGTCGATGATCATGCCCAAGGGCAACAAGGAACTCGCCGAGAAGCTCAACCACGCGCTCGCCGAAGTGATGAAGGACGACAGCTACCAGGCGCTGTCGCAGAAGTACTTCAAGGAAGATGTTTCCTGCCGTCCCTAGGCTGATTGAGACCGCATGAACTGGACCAGGAAGAACCCGGGATGGACGATGTTTGCCGCGATGATCGGGCTGCTCGTCTTCCTCTGGGGCATGGCGATCCCGCTCTCGTCGATGCCGGCGCCGGTCGGCCCGGCGGCGCAGCAGTTTGCCGACGGGGCGCGGATCACCGTCTGGCTGACCCTGATCGCCGGCTCGGTCGGGGTGGTGATCGGCGTCCTGGCCGGTCTCGGCAAGGTCTCGAAGTTCTGGCCGCTGCGCGCATTCTGTGAAGCCTATGTGTGGCTGATTCGCGGCACGCCGCTGTTGCTGCAAATCCTTTTCGTCTGGCTGGCGGCGCCCGAGATCATGCCCGAGGGCATCATCCTTTCCGACTTCGCCTGTGCGGCGATCGCCCTGTCGCTGAACATCGGCGCCTACAACACCGAGTGCGTGCGTGCCGGTATCCTGGCCGTGCCGCATGGCCAGGTCGAAGCCGCGCACGCGCTCGGCCTGAGCCCGCTGCAGACCTTCATGGCCGTCGTCCTGCCGCAGAGCATGCGTGTCGCGCTGCCGGCCCTGGCCAACAATCTCGCCTCGCTGGTCAAGGACTCATCGCTGGCCTATGCGATCAGCGTCGTCGAACTGACCATGGTCGGTTACCGGGTGCAGGCGCAGAGCTATCAGCCGATCCCGGTCTTCCTGACCATCGGCGCCATCTACCTGATCCTGACGACTGCTTTCACGACGCTCACCGCGGCGCTGGAAGCCAAGCTCGATGTCGGGCAGAAGCGCTAGGGACCGCATGAACACAGCCGCCGCTCAAGCAGGTCCGCGACCGATCATCGAGGCGCGTGCCATCGGCAAGCGTTTCGGGTCCTTCGTGGCGCTGAAGGACGTTTCAGCGACTTTCTACGAGGGGCAGGTGACGGCGATTGTCGGGCCATCCGGCTCCGGGAAATCGACCTTCCTGCGCACCCTCAATCGTCTCGAAGCGCACGATTCAGGCGAGATCGTCATCGATGGCATCGTCCTCAACGACAACGTAAAGAACCTTGATGCCATCCGTCGCGAAGTCGGCATGGTCTTCCAGAGCTTCAACCTCTTCTCGCACCTGAGCATCCTGCGCAATCTCACGCTGGCGCCGATGCGCGTCAGGAAGATGAGCCGGGCCGCCGCGGAGGCCAAGGCCATGGGCCTGCTGGAGCGGGTCGGACTGAGCAGCCAGGCGGACAAGTATCCGGTACAGCTCTCCGGTGGGCAGCAGCAGCGGGTGGCGATCGCAAGGGCGCTGGCGATGGATCCGAAAGTGCTGCTTTTCGACGAGCCGACTTCGGCCCTGGACCCGGAAATGGTCAACGAAGTGCTGGCCGTGATGCGCGAACTGGCGCACAGCGGCATCACCATGCTGGTGGTCACGCACGAGATGGGTTTTGCCAAGGAAGTCGCCGATCGCCTGATCTTCTTTGATGAGGGCGTGATTCTCGAAGACACGACGCCGACGAATTTCTTCGCCAACCCGGATCACGCGCGCGCGCAGGCATTCCTGTCACAGGTACGCCACGGCTGAGGCGGCAGCAGTGCCCCTGTCGGCTCCCTCTACGGCGCTCGCCGGGCGGCGAGCGCCTGCCTGCCGGCGGCGGCCAGCGGTGCAATCTGCACCGCGACGATGCACACCAGGATCAGCGCGCAACCGGCGATACCGTTGGCGTTCAGCCGATCGCCCATGAGCAGGAAGCCGAACAGGGCCGCAAAAACCGTTTCGGCGGAAAGGATGATCGCCGCGTCGGCAGGCTGTGCAAAACGTTGCGCGACGACCTGCGTGGTGTAGCCGATACCCACCGAAACCAGTCCCGCGTAGGCAATCGGCAGCGCCGCCAGCGCCAGGCCGTCGCGGGTCAGGGTCTCGGTGAGCCCGGCCCAGAGCAGGCTGATCAGTCCGCAAACCAGGAACTGCCCGCCAGCGATCAGAAAAGGCGCATGCAGGCGTTCGGCGATGCGCCCGACGAAAATCACGTGCAGGGCCCAGAAGAGGCTGCTGGCCATCACCCACAGGTCGCCGATGACGAGGTCTACGCCTTGCGCGCCGGAGAGCAGCCAGGTGCCGGCGAGGCAGCCGAGCGACGTCGGCCACACCGACCAGTGCGCGGGCGTGCGCAGCAGGAGCCAGCCGAGCAGGGGTACCAGCGGCACGTAGAGCGCGGTGAGGAAGCCGGCGTTGGTGATCGTGGTGCTGAGGATGCCGATCTGCTGAAAGGCGGCGCCGAGCATCAGCAGCACACCCAGCGCGCCGATGCCGAGGGCGTCGCTGGGCAGCGGCTGCGCCTGACGTATCGAGAGCAGGCGCCACTCGCGCCAGGCGAGCGGGGCGATGACGGCGGTACCGAGCAGGAAGCGGATGCCGGTAAAGGTCAGCGGCCCGACACCAGCCATGCCCTCGGCCTGGGCGACGAAAGCCGAACCCCAGATCAGGGCGACGGCGAGCAGCAACAGATTGGCCTGGGCGCGAGTCACGAGGGGTGCTTTCGGGAAAAGCCCGCGAGTGTAGCCGAAATCGCGGCGCCTGCGGTCCTTGAGCCTTGTCCT
>LBIU01000211.1 GCA_000987445.1 Candidatus Accumulibacter adiacens
CGACTCGGGATGACGCTGAAATCAGGCCAGATGGCCCAGTTGAAGACATGCTTGGCTATGATCGCCAGCGTCGCCGATGTCGCATAGACCAAGAGCGGTTTCTCGCGCAGATCGCTGACCGAATCGATCAGCAGGGGCAGCGAAGCGATGTGATCGAGATGCGAGTGGGTCAGAAAGACATGATCGATGCGGGCCAGTTGCGCGCGCGACAGGTCCGCGACACCGGTTCCTGCATCGATCAGGATATCGTCATCGACCAGCATTGACGTGGTCCGCAAGTGGCCGCCGCCAATTCCGCCGCTACAGCCCAGAATCCTGACTTTCATGATCGCTCCGCTGCACCCTCCGTTCTCGGTTCTCGTCGCTTGCCGCCGCAGCGGCATCGTCTGGCGCGCCACACAGGCTGGAAACGATCACCCGTCAGGCCTTGATGAAAAACTCCATTTTCACGCCGGCAATCTCGATCACATCATGATCCTCCAGACGATGCGCCTGTGCGTCAAGCGTCTGCCCATTCACGGTCGGGAAGGTGGCTCCCTCGACGTGCGTCAGGAAATAGCCATGCGGCCGCCTGGCAATCACTGCGACCTGCAAGCCGGGCTTGCCAAGCGTGGTCAGGGTCTTGGTGAGCAGCAGTTCTCGGCCCGCATTGGAGCCGCTGAGCAACTGGATGGCCGCCGCCGGGGGAGAGGCGGCACTGACGGCTGCCGAAAGCGGCCTCCCACCGGCGGCAGCCACCATCGGATCGCCGAGCGTGGCCACATCGGGCAGCGGCCCGGACTGAAACAACATGCTTCGGTCGTAGTCTGGCGTTTCGCCCGGCGCCACCGACACGGCCAGGTATTTCATTTTGTACTTGCCCAGTTCGATGACATCTCCGTCCTTGAGGAAATGCTTCTTGACCGATTGGCCATTGACCAATGTGCCGTTGGTGCTGTTCAGGTCCTCAAGGAAAGAGTCGTTGAGAATGGTCACCACCGCTGCATGTTCACCACTGATCGCCATGTTGTCGATCTGGATGTCGTTATGCGCCTTGCGACCAATACTCATGCGCTCCTTGAGCAGCGGGATTTCCTTGAGCACCAGACCATCCATGCTGAGTATGAGCTTTGCCATCGCCTATTTCGTCCTTATTTTAACCACGACCAGAGCTTCGACCAGCGCCCGGGAGCTGCCGGAAACTCGCGCAAGACCTTGACCACCACGACCGAGATATTGTCGTCCCCACCGTTGTCGTTGGCGAGCTGGATCAACTGCTTGGCAGCGCGTTCGAGATTCGCGCCGCAGAGCTCCAGCAAGTGCTGAACCTCGCCCTCTTCGAGCATGTCGTAGAGGCCGTCCGAACACAGCAGGTAGACATCGCCCGGGCAAACCGAGTGCGTATGCACCTCGGCCTCGACCTGCGGATCGATCCCGACGGCACGGGTGACCAGATTGCGGTTCACCGAGTAGCGTGCTTCTTCGGCCGAAATTTCCCCACGGTCGAGCTGTTCCTGCAGAAAGGAGTGGTCGTGCGTCAAGGCGACGAACTCCTCAGCGCGTAAACGATACAGGCGCGAATCCCCAACATGTGCAACCACCAGGTGGTCGTCGCAAAAGACAGCGGCCACGAGGGTGGTGCCCATGCCGCCGAAGCGCGGCTGATCCTCGGCTGCGCGATAGATGGCCGAGTTGACCACGGCGACTTGTTCGCGCAACGCGCGCTGCGCAAACAATTGCCCGCCGACGTGATCGACGGTATGTGCTGCGCAATCCTTGAATGCTCGTTCCAGGCCGCTCGACAGGAGTGCCGTTGCCATGCTGCTGGCGACTTCGCCGGCCTGGTAGCCCCCCATGCCGTCGGCCAGAATCGCCAGGCCCCGATCAGCGTTGGCAAATACCGAATCCTCGTTCTCGCCCCGCACGAGTCCGGGGTCGGTACGCATCACCATTTCCAGCGCGCCCAAAAGACTGTTCGTCACGTCTTCTCCCCATGACCGCTGCTCGGCCAGCCAACGCGGCTACACTTCACTTCGGCTCGTGCGGCACGAAAGGCTTCAGGCCCTCAGGAGGTACCGAGCGCAGAAATTTTTCCAACACTAGCCGCCATAAGGCAATTCGAGACCCAGACCACGCTCACGTGCCAGGGCCTCGAGGCGCACGGCGAGCGCCAAATCCTGAACGGCCATGCCCTGTGATTCGAAGAGCGTGATCTCGTCGGCTGCCGATCGTCCCGGCTGCCGGTCGCAGATGACGTCACCGAGTTCAACCAGGGAGCGTGCCTGCAGGCGCCCTTTCTCGAGCAGGGGCAGCAGGTCGCCGGCTTCGCAAAGCGCCGTCTGCACGCTGTCGACGACGATCACCGAGCAGCGCTTCAGAACGCCTTCGCCGATTTCGCGGCGGATCAGCGAATTGGAGCCGGCGCCATTGATGTGCGTGCCCGGCGCCAGCCACTCGGCGTCGAACAGCGGCGTCGATGCGGTGGTGACGGTACTGACGATATCGCTGCCACGCACCACCTCTTCGGGCGACGCAGCCGCGACCACTTCGATGCCGAGGCGCCCTGCCATGCGTGTGCAGAATGCCGCCAGGCGATCGGCGCGGCGAGCATGCACCTTCACCAGCCGCAACGGCCGCACCGCGGCAAGCGCCTCGATATGCCCCTCGGCCTGCCAGCCGGCACCAAAGACACCGGCGACCTGCGCATCGGCTCTGGCCAGCCAGCGGGTGGCCACACCAGAAGCGGCACCGGTACGCATCATCCCCAGACGATCGGCCTCGATCACCGCCCGCAGGCGGCCCGTCGAGGCCTGGAACAGGTGCACCAGAAAGCGCACCCCCGAGCGGTTGCTGGTATAGGCCTTGTAGCCAATGGCATCGAGCTGCGGCAAGGCACCCTGCAGGATATGCAGCGTCGTCTGCGGCAGACGTGTCCGCTGCCGCGGCACATCACAGGCCGCCGTGGTCGACAGCTGGCGATGCGCGGCCTCGACCGCCTCCAGCGCCAGTGGCATGGTCAACAACTGCTCGACTTCTTTTTCACTCAGGAACAGAGCCATCTCGTTCTCGCATCCGTAACATTCGCAATGCCTGCAATTTGGCGATGCGCAGACTTTTGCTGCCGGTGCGACAGCTGCAGAGAGCCTGCATCGCCGATTCTACCGGGAAATAGCCTGCGCCAATCAGCAGCGGGCAGTCACCAAGAAAAAAGGCAGACCGCAGTCTGCCCTTTTTTCCTGGAACTTCAGCCAAGCGGCCGCGCCTAGATCAGCTTCTTGATCAGCTTGCCCATTTCCGACGGATCGCGGGTCACCGTGAAGCCGCACTCCTCCATGATCGCCAGCTTGGCGTCAGCGGTATCGGCACCGCCGGAGATCAGCGCGCCCGCATGACCCATGCGCTTGCCTGCCGGAGCGGTGACGCCGGCGATGAAGCC
Organism: Candidatus Accumulibacter adiacens; assembly: GCA_000987445.1. Classification (GTDB taxonomy): domain Bacteria; phylum Pseudomonadota; class Gammaproteobacteria; order Burkholderiales; family Rhodocyclaceae; genus Accumulibacter; species Accumulibacter adiacens. The sequence goes on from LBIU01000211.1 coordinate 3,416, forward strand.
AACGATCGGCTTCTTCATGTTGGCCTTGCACCACATCGCGGCGTCGGCTTCGTCGGGACCGCCGATTTCACCGATCATGATCACTGCGTCGGTATCCGGGTCGTCGTTGAACAGGCGCATGATGTCGATGTGCTTGAGACCATTGATCGGGTCGCCACCGGTACCGACGGCGGTCGACTGACCAAGACCGATTTCGGTCAGCTGGCCAACCGCCTCGTAGGTCAAGGTGCCCGAACGCGAAACAACGCCGATGCGGCCATGGCGATGAATGTGACCGGGCATGATGCCGATCTTGACTTCATCCGGGGTGATCAAGCCAGGGCAGTTCGGGCCCAGCAGCAGGGTCTTCTTGCCGCCGGCGGCTTCGCGCTTCTTCATGCGGTTGCGAACGACCAGCATGTCGCGAACCGGAATGCCTTCGGTAATGCAAACCACCAGATCGAGGTCTGCTTCAACGGCTTCCCAGATCGCGGCGGCCGCCCCCGGCGGCGGTACGTAGATCACCGAAACAGTGGCGCCGGTCTCGGCAGCTGCGTCTTTGACCGAGCCGAAGATTGGGATACCCAGCAGGCTCTCGCCGGCTTTCTTCGGATTGACGCCGGCGACGAAGCAGTTCTTGCCGTTGGCGTATTCCTGGCATTTCTCGGTGTGGAATTGCCCGGTCTTGCCGGTCATGCCCTGGGTGATGATTTTGGTGTCTTTGTTGATCAGAATCGACATGTTGGCTCCTTACTTGACCGCAGCAACGATCTTGGTGGCGGCGTCAGCCATTGAATCCGCAGTGATGATCGGCAGACCGGAATCGCTCAGGATCTTTTTGCCGATATCTTCGTTGGTTCCCTTCATGCGCACCACCAGCGGGACGGAGAGGTGCGTTTCCCGGGCTGCCGCAACGACGCCGGTCGCAATCGTATCGCAGCGCATGATGCCGCCGAAGATGTTCACCAGAATGCCCTTGACCTTGGGGTTCTTGAGCATGATCTGGAAGGCCGAGGTGACCTTGTCGGTGGTTGCACCGCCACCGACGTCGAGGAAGTTGGCCGGCTCGGCACCGAAATACTTGATGGTATCCATGGTCGCCATGGCCAGGCCGGCACCGTTGACCAGGCAACCGATGTTGCCGTCCAGCGAAATATAGGAAAGATCGTGCTTCGACGCCTCGAGCTCGTCCGGATCCTCTTCGTCGAGGTCGCGGAAAGCCATGATCTCGGGCTGACGATAGAGGGCGTTGGAGTCGAAATTGAACTTGGCGTCAATGGCCTTGATGTTGCCATCGCCTTCGAGAATCAGCGGGTTGATCTCGGCCAGCGAAGCATCGGTTTCCATGTAGCACTTGAAGAGACCCTGCAGCGCGGCGACGGCGCTGTCGACCGACGCGGCAGGCACGCCAATGCCGGTGGCCAGTTCGGCGGCCTGCTTGGCGCTCAAGCCTTCCTCGGGGTCGACGAAGACCTTGAGGATCTTCTCGGGGGTATCGTGGGCGACCTTCTCGATATCCATGCCGCCTTCGGAAGAGGCCATCATCGCCACCGTCTGCGTGGTGCGATCGGTCAGCGCGGCAACGTAGTATTCCTTGCGGATGTCGGCGCCTTCTTCGATCAGCAGGCGGCGGACTTTCTGGCCGACCGGACCGGTCTGGTGGGTCACCAGCTGCATGCCGAGAATCTGGCCGGCAAACTCGCGGACTTCGTCCAGCGACTTGGCGACCTTGACACCACCGCCCTTGCCACGACCGCCCGCGTGAATCTGGGCTTTGACGACCCACAGATTGCCTCCCAGGGATTCGGCTGCCTTGACCGCTTCATCGACGGATTGGCAGAAGACCCCACGCGGAACGGCAACGCCGAATTTCTTCAGGAGCTGCTTACCCTGATATTCGTGAATTTTCATGCGCTTTCCTTGCTTGAGTTAAGGTTGCGAAGTGTAACCAGTGTAACGGGTGTAACGAATGCAACGAACCGCAGGCAGAGCCTCCCACCCGGGCTTCTGGCCACGGTCGCAGCGCCGGTAATGGCGCTGCACCGCGTCCGAATGCGACGCCAGCGCGTGGCAACGAGCAAGCTAAAGGGCCCATGCCCGCTATCGTCGTTGTCGCGCACGTCACTGGCGAAGGTCTGCAGCGCGGCGGTCGGCAGGAAGCTCACCCGCTCGCTGACCTGCGAGCGCCGACGCGTGCTACGGAACAGGTTCTTGACCGCCGATCGAAAGCCCTGGAAGAGATTGAGGCCAATCAGCGACGAGTAATCCGCAACAATCCGATCGCCATATCCGACATTCGGTATCGCATCGCCCCGCTTGCGCAGGCCCGACGACAGGGGACAATCGTGATCCTTGGCGTCCCCCCGTTGCGCCGCGATATCCGGGCAGCCATCCCGACGCTTGTCGCCGTCAAGCTGAGCGCTGCGGACATGCATAGGGGTGCGTTTGGCAGTGGGTGCAGGCAGCGGCATCAAGGATCCTGAGGGGATTTGCGAGCCCGTCAAGGCTTCGCAGCTGGCAAGCAATTCTACACCAAAACCCGCCTCCGAGTCTCGGCGCAATTCATAATTATGGCCGCCAGAAGGGCACGGGAACGCCGCTGCCGGGCACGAGACACACGCGCAGGCGCTCCCGCTACGCGCACGGGAGCGCCTGTCGCAGTCGCGTCAGGACGCCAGCAGGCGCCTGGCTTCTGCCAGACCAGCCGAGAGCATGGCCAGATCCTGCGGCACGTTGCTCTTCAGTTCATCGATCACGGCACCCGCCTGGTCGGTAGACGGCAAGGAGCCGCCCAGGACTTGCTGCAAGAGCTGCTGGCGAAGGCCGGTCAACTCCGCCGAGAGTTGCGCGCGTGCGCGTGCCTGCCAACGGTTGCCGGCCGGCAGGCGGTTGATCGCCGCGCCAAGCCAGTCCAGGTCGAGCAGCTCGGCCAGCTCGCCAAGGGCGCCGGCAACCTGGCTCAAAGGGAAGGCGCAGGCGCGAGCAAGATTCACCAGCTCGAACGCTGCGACGATCTGCGCACGCGCTTCGAGCAGCTGTGTCAGCGCCTGCGCCCCGCTCGCTCCGGCCCGCAAGCGATCCAAGCAGTCGGCCACGGCCGGCCGGTACTCGGCGACCATTTCGCCGATCGAAGCGCCGCCGACATGCCGTGTCACCAACAGCCGCGTCGCCGCCCCGGTCATCGTCCGCAGCTCGACCATCAGCGCCATCTGCGCCGCCGCGTCGACTGCCAGATCCAGGGATTCGACATCGCGCCATAGCGCTTCCGCATCGAGCACGCTGCTGGCGGCGTACCAGGCGCCGGCGACCTGCGCCGGAGAAGCGCCGGTCTCGTCGCTGACCTCCATGACGAAGATCGTCCCCATTCGGTTAACCAGGCGGTTGACCAGTTGGGTGGTGATGATGTCGCGCTTCAAGGGGTGGGCCGGCAGCAGATCACGGCACTGTCCGAGCACCGCGGCCGGAAAGTAGTTCACCAGCAACTCGTAGACGTCTTCGCTGTCCGGCAGCTCGGAAGCGAGAATGGCTTCCTTCAGCGTGATCTTGGCGTAGGCCAGGAGAACCGACAGTTCCGGCGCGCTGAGGCCTCGTCCTTGCTGCGCGCGTTCGGCCAAACGCTTGTCGTCAGGCAAGGACTCGATGGCGCGGCGCAAAGCGCCTTTGGCTTCCAGGGTACGGATGAAACGGCCATGCGCCTCGATCAGTTCGACGCCCGCCGCCGCCTCGAGGGCGATCGCCTGCGTTTGCTGATAATTGTCGGCCAGCACCAAGCGCCCGACCTCGTCGGTCATCGAAGCAAGCAGGGTGTCGCGCTGCTTGCCGGTAACGTCGCCACGGCTGATCAACCCGGCGAGCAGGATCTTGATATTGACCTCGTGGTCCGAGCAGTCCACCCCCGCCGAGTTGTCGATGGCGTCGGTAAATATCCGGCCACCGTGCAGCGCGAACTCGATACGGCCGGGCTGGGTCAGCCCGAGGTTGCCACCTTCACCAATGACCCGCGCCTGCAACTGACTGGCGTCGACCCGCAAGACATCGTTACCGCGATCATTGGCTTCCTGATGACTCTCGCTACTGGCCTTGACATAGGTTCCGATACCGCCGTTGTAAAGCAGATCGACCGGCGCCTGCAGGATGATCTTGATCAGCTCGTGTGGAGGCAACTGAAGCGCTGCAGTGCCCAACCACGAACGCACCTCGGGCGACAGCGGAATGGCCTTGGCGCTGCGCGACCAGATGCCGCCACCTGTGGAAATCAGCGCCGGGTCGTAGTCCGCCCAAGACGAACGCGGCAGCGCGAACAGGCGTTGCCGCTCGGCGTAGCTGCGCGCCGGGTCCGGGTTCGGATCGAGAAACAGATGGCGGTGGTCGAAGGCGGCGATCAACTTGATTTGCGACGAGAGAAGCATGCCATTGCCAAACACGTCCCCCGACATGTCGCCGATACCCACGACCGTGAATGGCTGCGTTTGCGTGTCCAGTCCCAGCTCCCGGAAGTGCCGCTTGACCGCCTCCCAGGCACCTCTGGCGGTGATCCCCATTTTCTTGTGGTCGTAACCCACCGAACCACCTGAGGCGAAAGCATCACCGAGCCAGAAGCCGTACTCGATGGCGATGCCATTGGCGATGTCCGAGAAAGTCGCGGTCCCCTTGTCGGCGGCAACCACCAGATAGGCGTCGTCACCATCGCGGCGGCGTACGCCGCGCGGCGGAACGACCTGGCCGTCAACCAGATTGTCGGTCAGATCGAGCAGACCGCGGATGAAGGTCGAATAGCAGGCAATCCCTTCGGCCTGGAAGGCTTCCCGGTCGGTCGCCGGTGGCGGCCGCTTGCAAACGAAGCCGCCTTTCGAACCCAGCGGAACGATCACCGCGTTCTTGACCATCTGGGCCTTGACCAGGCCCAACACCTCGGTACGGAAATCTTCCATCCGGTCCGACCAGCGCAAACCGCCGCGCGCCACGCGCGCACCACGCAGGTGCACTCCTTCGACGCGATCGCTATAGACAAAGATCTCGTAGAGTGGCGCCGGCTCCGGCAGGAAGGGGATGTCGCGCGACGAAAGCTTCAGGGACAGGTAGTCGCGCGCCCTTCCGTCACTGGCCGACTGGTAGGCGTTGGTCCGCAGGGTGGCTTCGATCACCGTCTGCATGGCGGCGAGGATGCGGTCGTCGTTGGGATTGCTGACCTGCAACAAGGCCGCGTTCAGCTCTTCGGAAATGGCCTTGGCACGCGCATCATCGGCGGCTGGCGAGAACAGCGCTTCGAAGAGATCGACGAGGCCACGGGTAATGCTGAAATGGGTCGCCAGACATTGCTCGATGTAGGCCTGGCTGAAGGGCAGACCCGCCTGGCGCAGATAGCGGCGGTAGGCGCGCAGAATACCGATCTGTCGGCCGTTGAGTCCGGCGAGCAGGACCAGCCGGTTGAAGCCGTCGTTCTCGGCCTCGTCACGGAGCAGGCTCTCGAGCAGCTCGACGAAGGCTCGCCGCGTGCCGTCGTCGTCGAGAGCCGCCGGGTCAGGGAGCTGGACGGCGAAATCGGCGACGTGCAGATCACTCTGCGGCAGGTTGAATGGTTGCTCCGAAAGCACCGTCAGCCCCAGATTCTCGAGAATCGGCAGGATCGCCGACAGCGGCCGCGGGCGACCGCGACGGAACAGTTTCACGTGCTGGTGCGAGCCGTCGTCGCCTTGCGCGGCACTGAGCTTCACTTCGACCCGACCACTGCTTTCAGCGGCCTCCAGACGTTCGAGGTCGGAAACGGCCGACGCGGGGGTAACGCGCTCCTGATAAAACTGCGGCAACTCGGCAGCATAGCGACGCAAGAGGGCATTACCACGCTCCTCGCCATAATGCCCGATGAGATTGTGCTTCAGTTCGTCGGCCCAGCCACGCACGATGCGCGCAACCTGTCTCTCGATCGCCTCGGCATCGTAGTCGTAGGTGGTGCCCACCGGGGTGTGGACGATGAAGTGGATGCGCGCCAGCCGCGATTCGCCGAGCATGATAAAGAAATCGACGCTCTCGGCGACCAGCGTTTCCTTCAGCAGCGCCGAAATCCGTTTCCGCAAGCGGGTGTCGAAATGGTCGCGCGGCATGTAGACCATCACCGAAACATAACGCCCCCAGGCGTCGTTGCGCATGAAGACGCGCACCTGCTCGCGCTCGTGCAAGGAAACGATGCCGTGTGCAGCGGCCACCAGGTCGCTTTGCGCGATCTCGATCAGCTCATCGCGGGGGTAGGTTTCGAGGACATTGAGCAGGGTCTTTTCGCGGTGACTGCGCGGGATAAAGCCGATCGCTTCCCTGACTGCAGCAATCTTGTGCCGCAGGATCGGAATGTCGGTGGCCGCCACGTGATAGACGTGCGCCGTGTACAGACCGACCAGGGCGCGCAGGCCGATGACCTGGCCGGCAGCGTCATAGCGCTTGACGCCAATGAAGTCGAGGTATGCCGCGCGGTGAACAGTCGAACGCGCGTCCGTCTTGACCAGAATCAGCGGGGAGGGATCGCCGGCCAGGGCGGCGACGGCCCCCTGAAATCCCGCCAGGCAATGGCCAAAACCTGGGTGATCGGCGTGGCGGAGGATGCCGAGGCCGCTCTCGGCAACACGCGCGAGCGTGCCGCTTTCCGGGCTGACGAGGTAGTCGGCATAGCCGAGAAAGACGAAATTGTTGACCCCGATCCAGCGCAGGTATGCCCCCGCTTCATCACACTCGGGCCCCGGAATGGTGATCATCTCGTCATACGCTTGCTGCATGCAACTTTGTATGGCGGCAACATCTTCGACGGCAGCACGCACGTCGAGGAGTACGCTGGCAATCTCCTGGCGCAGTTGTTCGAGCAGCGCGGCATCGCCGACGCGGTCGATCTCGAGGTGAATCCAGGATTCCGGCTGGCTGCCTGTGGAACCGCGCGACAGCGTGTGTTGCAAGTGGCCCTCGGCGTTTCTCTCGGTGGCCAGCAGAGGATGCAGCAGGCGATGAATGACCAGACCATGACGGTA
>LBIU01000212.1 GCA_000987445.1 Candidatus Accumulibacter adiacens
GCGGCAACCAGGAAGAGCACCGACACCGCCCGTGGCGATGCCGCCGACGGACGACCAAGTTCTGCGGCAATCCACAGCCAGGCGACGACCATCAGCAAGGCGTGCTGAAACTGCAGGGTGTGACCGCCGCCCCAGAAGAGGACTTCGTAATAGATCGTTCCCTCGACCTCGGGCACCAACAACCACGACCAGTAGAAGGCGCCCAGCGCCAGGAAAGCGGCCAGCGCACCCAGCAAAGCCCCCAGGCGCAGCGGCTGACCGAGCAAACGTTGCGGCCAGGTGGTGATCAGCGCGCGCAGCACCGCCAGACTCATGCCGGCGGCGAAAATCCACAGCGCCGTAAAGAACAGCGGCTGCTTCAACACCGGGATGTAATTGTTGAGCACCGGCTCGGCGCCCGGAAAGAACGGCGAAATGCTCATCAGCACGGTGCCCAGGGCAGCCAGGGAAAAGCCGCTCCAGCCCAGCCACGCCAGAGCGCCGCCGCCCACCGCAGACCAGATGACCGCGGCAAAGGCCATGAACCACACCGCCACCGACAGGTCGACGTGAACCACCAGCGCAGCACGAAACAGATCCTTGAGCGGGAAGATGTCCTGAATGCCGGGTGTTCGCGACAGGACCAGCAGCACCGCCAACAGGCCGGAGCCGATCAGCGCCATCACCCCCAACCACAACCAGGCACGCGCCAGCCTAGCGGGCGTGCCTGCAGAAATTTCCGGCACCAGAGGTGCTTCCGGACCAAGCGTCACGACATGCGAATCCACGACTGCCTCGCGAAAAAAAATCGACTGAGTATACGGCCAGGCAGCGCGATATGCCAAACGCCCTGCGCCGCCCGGCGTCTCTCGCGAACAATCAACATGTCATTTCCTGGCAGCGGCCGAGCGGCTTGGCAAAGCGCTGCCGCAGATCACTTGCCCCCGGCGAGCACAAATGCGAATATTGTCGCCCACGAAGACTCCTGCTTCTGACTGACCGTTTCGGAAACCGCTTATGCACTCGTCCCAACCGGGCATCAATATTGAAGCGCTACTGGCGCACGTACCACTGTTCAACGAGTTGGCAAAGGAGGAAATCGGGCGCCTTGCCCGTGGCACGCGAGAAATCAGCGCCAGCCGTGGGGACATTCTGTTCCACAAGGGCGACACCCCGACCGGCTTCTACCTGATTGTCTATGGCCAGGTGAAGCTGGCATTCACATCGGCGCAGGGCGGCGAAAAAGTCGTCGACATCGTGCCGCAGGGGCAAACCTTCGGCGAGGCGGTGATGTTTTCTGACAAGCCGTTTGTGGTCTATGCACAGGCGCTGGCCGACTCCCTGGTGCTGCACATCTCGAAGACGGCGATCAACGAAGAACTGGACGCCGATCCCAAACTCGGCCGCAAGATGATCGCCGGACTGGCCCTGCGCTTGCATCAGGTGATGAACGACATCGAGTCCTACTCGCTGGATTCCGGTCGCCGGCGAATCATCGGCTACCTGTTACGCGAGGAACTCAACGATGGTGGCAAAGCGGTCACCGTCACCCTGCCGACCAACAAAGGCGTCATCGCCTCGCGGCTCAATCTGACGCAGGAGCATTTCTCGCGCATCCTGCACGAACTCTCGGAAAAAGGCCTGATCGTCGTTGACGGTCGAAGAATCCACATTGCCGATGTCGATGAACTACGCAACTATGATCTCTGAAATTTGCCGTACCCATAACAATTCACCGAGGAGACCCCATTAATGGCAGTGGAAACCGAGATCAAGCTGAGCATCCCGGCCAGCGCGGCGCGAAGGCTTCCGACACATCCGCTACTCGCAGCGACCAAGTCACACCGACAGAAGCTGGTCAACACCTACTACGACACCCCCGACCGACGACTTCAAGCCAAACGCGTTGCCGTGCGTTACCGCCAGAAGGACGCGCAGTGGTTGCTGACCGTCAAGAGCGACGCACCCTCACCCGGCGGTCTGGCACAACGCAATGAATGGGAGGTGCCCGGTCAACCGGGCGATTTCGATTTTTCGCACGTCGATAATCCGAAGCTGCGCCGCTTCCTCGAAGCCGCGACGCCGGAACTGGCGCCGCTGTTCTGCACCGACTTCACACGCCTCAGCTGGCTGCTCGCACCCCAGGAAGGGACGCGCATCGAGCTTGCCCTGGACCGCGGAAAGATCGACGCCGATGGACGTCAGGAAACAATCTGCGAAGTCGAGCTCGAACTGCTCGAAGGAAGCGTTGCCGATCTGTTTGCGGTGGCCCTGGCCCTGCAGAAAGATCTGCCGCTGCACCCCGAAAGCCCCAGCAAGGCCGAGCGCGGTTACCTCCTCGCCGCCAACACCGAGCGCAAGCCAGTCAAGGCCGCTGACGCGCAACTACAAATGGGCATGTCGAGCATCGGGGTCTTCCGCAGCACGGTCTTCGCCTGCCTGATGCAGTTGCAGGGTAACGAACGCGGCGCACGTGAAAGCGACGATCCGGGCTTCGTCCACCAGGCGCGAGTTTCGATCCGTCGCCTGCGTTCGGCCATTCGGCTCTGGCGACCGCTGCTGCCGGCAGAATACGTCAGTGAATTCGACCCGCGCTGGAGCACGCTCGCCGGGCAACTCGGCGACACGCGCAATTGGGACGTCTTTCTCACCGAGGTCCTGCCGCCGATTGGCAAAGCCTTTCCCGATCACAGTGATGTCCAGGCAGTCGCCAAGCAAGCGGCGATCCAGCTGACTGCCTGCCGCAAGGCAGCGCAGGCGGCAATCGCATCTCCCCGCTACTCGCAGCTGTTGCTCGAGTTCACTGCCGCAACCGTCGCCTTGCCGGAAAAGAAAAAGCCGGCGCTGACCCTGTTTGCCCCGCATTCGCTCAACAAGCGTGCCAAGAAAGTCGCCGAACTGGCCGCCCTGACCAAGGACTCGAATCCGGAGGCCCGGCACGACCTGCGCAAGGCCCTGAAACGACTGCGTTACGCGCTCGAATTCTTTGCTCCGCTGTTCCCGGCGCGCCGCCTGCAGCGTTATCAGCAGAGTGCTGCCGGGCTGCTCGATCTGCTCGGCCGGATGAACGACTTCGCCGTCGCCGAACACCTGGTCGCGGAAGCCCTGCCGGGACACCACAGTGACCTGGTCCGGGCCTGGCTGGCCGGACGTAACGACCTCCTTCTCGGCCAGCTGGACGTCATGCTGAGCGAATTTCTCAGCCATCCGGCGCCCTGGGACCAAGGCTGAGCGAAGGCGCTTCCCCCGCCCCCCTCGCCCGGCGG
>LBIU01000213.1 GCA_000987445.1 Candidatus Accumulibacter adiacens
AGGCACACGAGATCGGCCATCATCCCGTCGACCGGCCCGCCAAGGGTCTGTGTCAGCCGATCGAGATCGGGGGCGCCGGCCAGCCAGCCCTGGTGGAAGCAGGGGCATGCGCGATCGCCGACGCGGACCCGGCTTACCCCTGAACCGACCTCGACGACGTCGCCGACACCGTCGGAAATCGGAATCAGCGGCAGCGTCCCGGTAAACGACCCGTAGCCGCGATTGGGTACGACCAGGTCGCGGTAGTTCAGCGCAGCCGCCTTCATCCGCAGCAACACCTGCCCCGGCCCGGGCTGAGGATCGCGCCGACAGGCCAACTGCAGATGGTCCATACCCCAGTCGTCCTGAATTTGGAAAACTCTCATCGCGCGCTCCTGGCGAGGTTGAAGGCGTCATCATGAGCTGGCACGTGGCAAGCTGCACCACGCTCCGGAGGGAAGGAGGTCGCGGCGGCACGCGTGTCAACTGCAAAAAGTATAGGAGGCCCGGTCAACCGCGGTCAATTGCAGCTCCGCTTCCTGCGCACAAATTCGGCTCCGGCGGACGGTTTCCCGCCGTCGAGAAAGCGGGCTTCACTCTGTCGCCGAACACGGATCGGCGCTGAGCTCAACCACGGCACTGACGCCTTCGAGTTCTTCCATTCGGCAGACACCGGGTTCGGAGGGAGAGAACGGTGATCGCCGTTCCCTACCCTTATCCCGAAGTGCCAAGCGGTCGTTCGTGCGTTAGGCTCAGGTCTCTCCGCGTGCCTTCGGCAAAAGTCAAGACCCAGTCGGCGCCGACGGCCGAACGCAAGCGCGCCGCGCGCCCTCCCCGAGCTACCAGTAGCTCATCCCGCCGCGATAAAGATTGCGCAGGTCGTCCTGAGCGATTTCGCGTGGCGCGTTGGTCAGCAGGCGCTGTTGCGCCCAGGCACCCTTGGTCAAGGCCTCGACGTCGGCTTCGCCATAACCCACTCCGCCGATGCCGTTGGGAATGCCGGTCGCTTTCATCATCTTGATCAACTGGCCGGCGAGGATCTCCGCCGCGTCTTCGTCGCTGGCACCCTTTACCTCGGCACCGAGGCAGTACGCCCCGTGGATATGGCGTTGCGGGCAGGCGCTGGCGGTGAACCGGAACACCGAGGGCGCATTGACGATGACGCTCATGCCATGCGGCACCATCGGCTCGTCCTGCGGATAACCCGCGGCGCGATAGTCGCGAACCAGCCCGGCCACGGAGTAGGCCATGCCGTGAGGAACGTGCACGCCGGAGTTGCCGAAGGCGATTCCGGCAAGCGTCGCGGCATACATCATCTGGTCGCGTGCTTCGGTGTCGCTGGCGTCATTCACTGCGCGCTGCAGGTACCGACCGGCAAGTTTCAGAGACGCCTCGCAACCGATGTCGCTCCAGGGATTGGCGCCCTGACTCATCGGCCGCAGAAGGGGCGTGGCCGACGCGGCGCGCCGACTATAGGGTTTCGCGGTGTAGGACTCCAGCGCGTGCGAGAGCACGTCGAAGCCGCTGGCGGCGACGACGTTCTTCGGCAGGCTGTAGGTGGTCGCGGGATCGATCAGCGCCAATGACGGCCTGAGACGCTTCGAGGCAATGCCGGTTTTCACGTGCTGAGCGAGCAGGTCAAAGATCGTGATGCCGGTGCACTCGGAGCCGGTGCCGCAGGTTGTCGGACAGGCGATATGCGGCTTGAGAGGGCCGGGAATCGGCAGCCCCTTGCCGATCGGGGCATTGACGTAGTCGAGAAAATCGGCCGGGTAGGTCGCGTAGAGGTTGGCGGCCTTGCAGGTGTCGATGACCGATCCGCCCCCCAGCGACAGATAGCCGTCGAAGCTGCCTTCGGCGGCGAATCTGGCGGCGGCCAGAAAGGACTGGTCGGTCGGCTCGACCTTGACCTCATCGTAGATCACCGTGTCGAGTCCCGCTGCCCGCAAGGCGTCGACGACCTCGATCAGGCAGGGCAGTGCCCGGATACGCTGGTCGGTAAACAGCGCGACCCGGCGCATGCCCAGGGCCTTGGCATGTTCGCCGGCTTCCTTGAGCACGCCGTGGCCGAAGCTGATGCTGGAAATGTCGACCGAGAAGACGCTTTCCGTACCTTCGCCGGGCAGGTAGTAGTGGTGACAACAGGACATGTGCCTATCCTCCTGAAATGGCGCGACGGTTTCGCCTGGTCTTTCCGTGGCGCGTGACATGATTGCTGCCTTGACGATCATGACATTCGAGACACCCCAGCCCATGATCCCAGATGTTCCGTTCACCCGATCCCATTGGCGGAATCCTTTTTCGAAGCCCGCCTTTGCAAGGCGCGCGAGGCTGCGGGTTTGACCTGGGAAGTATAGCGCCGGAGCGTCGTTGAGGAAGGGCGCGAGCGAAACCTCGACGCCGATCGCGCGGTGTCAGTTCCGGCATACTCGTCACCAGCCACTGGCCCCATGCCTGCAGCCGTAGCGACCGACGCGCCAAGAGTCCGGCCGTTCGCCGTGCCCGCTGCAACGAGCCTTCCTGCCGGCCCGCTGGGCGAAGCGATGACGCTCGGCGGCAAGGTGCTGACGCCAACGCAGACCTCTCCCAAGTCTTCGCGAACAGGATGAAATGCTGGTTGCTGGGAATTGCATTCGACGTTTGCGAACAGCGGCAATCCCCAAGAACCGGTCGGATCGTCCCACGCGGCGCCGGTCTGTACGGCGTCCGGAACAGCCGTTCGGGTTCCGCTGCCCGAACGACTGCCGTGCCGTTGTAAGCGGTGACGCCTGGATCTTGGGCTTCCTGCGTCAGCCCAAGCGACCCTTGCCGACCTTACCTCTGCTTTTGCCTTTGCGCAATCAAACCGGCGACAGCTATCGCCATCAGAAAAATCGAGTACGGCTCAGGTACCGAGCTCGGACGTACGTCGGCAAAAGCCGCATGTTGGTGGATGGCGCCGAAGGACAATCCAGGGGAATCGAACTCTGAAATTCCAAACGGTAGATCGATCGCCACGGCAAATCCCATCATCCCAACGACCGTCTCACTCGTCTCATCAAAAAAAGAATCCAGCGACGCATTGATAAACGTCAGCGGGTCCAGGATCGGATTGCCAAGAACCAAGTCATCGTCACTCGTGTCGCCTGGCGTCCCCTTGTCGTCGATGGAAAAATCGAAAAGACGAACGCCAGATCCAAGAGTGGCGTGTCGTGTGAAAGAGACACCGCCGTCTGTCTTTTCAAGAAGAAGGTCGATGTTGTAGAGCAATGGATCGATTGAAGAGGGTAAACCTGTCATCTCCGAGAAAACCATGCTCCCTGCAAGCCCGGCATCACTCGGCTCGATTTTCGAGACGTCGAGATCGACCGTGTAGACCAGTGCCTGAGTCATGGTCAGGAAGTCATTACCATCTGGTTGATCCGGCTCAAAGCGCATGAAGTCGTGAAAGCTCCATGGATCGAAATCCTTGGCAAAGGAGTGGTTCGGGATAAGCAATGGCGGAGGAAACGGGTTTAGCGTGGCGGCAGCATTGGCCAGGGCATTCGTCGTCGCAGACCAGAAAACAGCACCATTGGCCGACTGCCCCGTTATTCTGCCAAGGTTGGGAAGCGCACCAGCAACTACTGGGCCTCCCGCAGGTCCTGGCCCCCACACCGGTCGAGGAGCGACGCCGTCTTTGCCATTAATCGCTGCGCCGGCGGCATTCTGTATGAACTTCAATGCTGGAGGAACCGGCGGCAGCCCTGGAAAGACGACGTTGATCGGTGGCAAGGCGGCAGGAGCCGCGGGTGGCTCCCCTGCTGGTAAAGCCCCCGGCGCGGTATGTGCCTGCAACCGGTAGGTCGAACCCCCGGGATTAAATAACCAGCGCTGGCTGCCACTATCGACGTTGTTCCACAGGTTCCAAATTATTCCAGCGGTCGAATCGGCCTTCGCTTCTGAAAGCGCGTACGTGGGTGGCGCAGAAAGGGCGCCCAGAAGTACGGCGAGAAACGTTGTAAAACCGTGTGATTTCCGGAGCATGCCGGAGGATGATGCTCTACGAGCGTCTAACATCGTGGCCTCCCTTTGTGGGGCTTCGATGTGCATCGAAGCCGTATGCAATTAGCCT
>LBIU01000214.1 GCA_000987445.1 Candidatus Accumulibacter adiacens
GAACGCGAGGAGATGGCGGCGCTGGGCATGCACGCGCTGCTCTCGGTCGCGCAGAGCTCGCACCAGGCGCCGAAGCTCATCGTCCTGCAGTACAAGGGCGGCAAGAACGACGAGAAGCCGGTGGTACTGGTCGGCAAGGGCGTCACCTTCGATAGCGGCGGCATCTCGCTCAAGCCGGCGCCCGAAATGGACGAGATGAAATACGATATGTGCGGCGCTGCCAGCGTACTCGGCACCATCAAAGCCGCGGCGCTGATGAAACTCCCGCTCAACCTGACGGTGATCGTGCCAAGCACGGAAAACATGCCTGGTGGCGGCGCCAGCCGGCCGGGAGACATCGTCACTTCGATGTCCGGACAAACCATCGAAATCCTCAACACCGACGCTGAAGGGCGCCTGATTCTCTGTGATGCGCTGACCTACGCCGCGCGCTTCGAACCGGATACGGTGATCGACGTCGCCACCCTTACCGGCGCCTGCGTCGTCGCCCTTGGTCATGTCGCCACCGGCCTGTTCGCCAACAACGATACGCTGGCCCGGGAACTGGAGCATGCCGGTGACGAAGCCCATGACCGCGCCTGGCAAATGCCGCTCTGGAACGACTACCAGGAGTTGCTAAAGAGCCCCTTCGCCGACATGGCCAACATCGGCGGTCGCTGGGGCGGCAGCATCACCGCCGCCTGCTTTCTGGCCCGTTTCACCAAGAAATACGTCTGGGCGCACCTCGACATCGCCGGCACCGCCTGGACCTCGGGTGCCGACAAGGGAGCCACCGGACGGCCGGTACCGCTGCTGATGCACTATTTGCTGAAGCGTGCCGGAAAGCTCAAGTGACGCAAATCTTCTTCTACCACAACGCCGCCAACCGCATCGCCAAGACGGCCGCCCTGATCGGCAAGACCTGTGCACAGAAAAAGGCCTTGCTGGTCTATGCGCCGGATACGGAAATCGCGGCTGCACTCGACCGGCAGTTGTGGGGACAACCGCCGACGAGCTTCGTCCCGCATGTCGCGGCCGACTCGCCGCTGGCCGCCGAAACGCCGGTGCTGATCGCCAGCACACTGGAATCAGTGGCCCAGGACGAACGGCTCTTCAACCTCTCGAACACGGTGCCGCCGGGCTTCTCCCGCTTTACGAGCCTGATCGAAGTGGTCGGCCAGGGCGAGGAAGAACGCGCCGATGGCCGCCAGCGTGCCCGCTTCTACAAGGATCGCGGCTACGCTGTCAGATATGTCGATTGCACAGGAAGGAACTGATGGCCGACGACGACGACCTGCTCAGCCGCGCCAATTCGCTGATCAATCCTGACAGCGGGGCAGCGCGTGGCGAGCGCCGGCAGGTGCCACGCCAGATGCGCCGACGGCGCAGCTTCCTGGCCTCGACGCCTTCAGCAGACGATGCCGAGGGCGGCACACGCCCGGCCGGCAGGAACAGCGAAGACGATGAGCTACCGCTACTGACCGATGTCGTCATTAGCGCCGAGGCCGAAGCCAGCGTCGAGGCGATCGCGGCGGATCTGCGCCCGACGCTTGCCGCGGCCCTGGCGCAAGACATCGATCGGCATCTGGCCGCCAGCTTGCCGGCGCTGGTCGAGGCCGCCGCAGCCAACGCTGCGGAGCACTTGCGCAGGGGTATCGAAGCGAGCATCAGCAGGGCCGCGGCTGACTTCGTCGCCGAGCGCGGGCAGCTGCCCCTGCCGCTGGAGGAGCCGGGGAGCAGGGCAGCCGATCCACAGGAGTCGCCCGGGCAAGCACCGCGTCACGGTCCGGAGGCACGGCGTGATCCGCTATAATGCGCGCTCCTGAAATCCACCCGCCCCCTCCTCCATGGAACTCGCCAAGAGCTTTGAACCGGCAGACATCGAACGTCGCTGGTACCCTGAATGGGAAGCCAGAGGCTACTTCGGCGCCGGCCTTGATACCGACAAGAAACCCGAAGACGCCTTCTGCATCCTGCTGCCACCGCCGAACGTCACTGGCACCCTGCACATGGGGCACGGCTTCAACCAGGCGATCATGGACGCGCTCACCCGTTACCATCGCATGCGTGGTGACAACACGCTGTGGCAACCGGGAACCGATCACGCCGGCATCGCCACCCAGATCGTCGTCGAGCGCCAGCTCGACGCACAGGGAGTCTCCCGGCACGACCTCGGCCGCGAGAAGTTCCTCGAAAAGGTCTGGCAGTGGAAAGAGTTTTCCGGCAACACCATCACCCAGCAGATGCGTCGCCTTGGCACGTCTCCGGACTGGAGTCGCGAACGCTTCACGATGGACGCCGGCCTGTCGACGACGGTCACCGAGACTTTCGTCCGGCTGTACAGGGAAGGCCTGATCTACCGTGGCAAGCGCCTGGTCAACTGGGATCCGGTGCTGCAGACCGCGGTCTCCGATCTCGAAGTCGCGCAGGAAGAAGAACAGGGGCACCTGTGGCACATCCGTTATCCGCTGAGCGACGGCAGTGCGACACTGACCGTGGCCACGACGCGACCGGAAACGATGCTCGGCGATACCGCCCTGATGGTCCATCCGGACGACGAGCGTTACCGGCACCTGCTGGGGAAGACGGTCAAACTGCCGCTTTGCGAGCGCGAAATTCCGATCATTGCCGACGCCTACGTGGACCTCGCCTTTGGCACCGGCTGTGTCAAGGTCACTCCGGCCCACGACTTCAACGACTACGCGGTCGGCCAGCGTCACCAGCTGCCGATGATCCCGATCCTGACGCTCGATGCGCGCATCAACGAGAATGCGCCGGCCTGCTACCAGGGCATGGATCGCTTCGCCGCGCGCCAGCAGATCGTTGCCGACCTCGAAGAGCAGGGATTCCTCGACAAGGTCGAAGCGCACACCCTGAAAGTGCCGCGCGGCGACCGCACCGGCGTGGTCATCGAACCGATGCTCACCGACCAATGGTTCGTGGCCATGAGCAAGGCCGGCGCAGACGGCAGCAGCATCGCCGGCAAGGCCCTGGCATGCGTGGCTTCGGGCGAAATCAAGTTCTTCCCCGAGAACTGGGTCAACACCTACAACCAGTGGCTGAACAACATTCAGGACTGGTGCATCTCGCGGCAATTGTGGTGGGGCCACCAGATCCCCGCCTGGTACGGAGACGATGGGCGCATCTTCGTCGCCCATGACCAAGCGGAAGCCAGGGCGCAGGCCGAGGAACAGGGTTACGGCGGTCCGCTGGAGCGCGACTCCGATGTCCTCGACACCTGGTACTCATCGGCGCTGTGGCCTTTCTCGACGCTCGACTGGACGCCGCAGTGGCCAGCCGAGACGAACACCGCCCTGGACCTGTATTTGCCGTCTACGGTGCTGGTCACCGGTTTCGACATCATCTTCTTCTGGGTCGCGCGGATGGTGATGATGACCCGGCATATCACCGGCAAGATCCCCTTCAAGCATGTCTACGTGCACGGCCTGATCCGCGATGCCGAAGGCCAGAAGATGAGCAAGTCGAAAGGCAATGTCCTCGACCCCATCGACCTCATCGACGGTATCGATCTCGACGCCCTGATCGGCAAGCGCACCAGCGGCCTGATGAACCCCAAGCAGGCGGCGCAGATCGAGAAGCGCACGCGCAAGGAGTTCCCGGAGGGCATTCAGGCCTTCGGTACCGACGCCCTGCGTTTCACCTTCCTGTCGCTGGCCAGCCCCGGTCGCGACATCAAGTTCGATCTCAGCCGTTGCGAAGGCTACCGCAATTTCTGCAACAAGCTGTGGAACGCGACCCGCTACGTGCTGATGCACACCGCCGAGCATGACCTGGGCCTGGCGGCCTGCACGCCGCAGAGCTGCTCGACGGCGCTGCGCTTCTCCTTCGCCGACCGCTGGATCGTCAGCAAGCTGCAGCGCACCGAAGCCGAGGTCGCGCAGCACTTCGCCGATTATCGCTTCGATCTGCTCGCGCGCTCGGTGTACGAGTTCGTCTGGGACGAGTTCTGCGACTGGTACGTCGAGCTCTCCAAGGTCCAGTTGCAGCAGGGCAGCGAGCAAGAGGTCCGAGCCACGCGGCGGACTTTGGCGCGGGTGCTGGAAACCGTCCTGCGCCTGGCGCATCCGCTACTGCCATTCATTACCGAGGAACTCTGGCAGGCCCTGGCGCCGATAGCCGGCCGCAAGACGCACGATTCGGTGATGCTCGCCGCCTATCCGCAGGCGCAGCCGGAGAAGATCGACCTGGCCAGCGAAGCAAGCGTCCAGCAGTTGAAGGATCTGGCCTACGCCTGCCGCAATCTGCGCGGCGAGATGAACCTGTCGCCGGCGCAAAAAGTGCCGCTGCTCGCCACTGGCGACAGCGCCGCGCTGGCCGCCTTTGCGCCTTACCTGAAACCGCTCTGCAAACTCTCCGAAATGCAGATTGTCGACGACCTGCCCGCCGACGCCAGCGCACCGACCGCGATCGTCGGCCACACCCGACTGATGCTGCAGGTCGAGATCGACGTCGCCGTCGAAGGCGAGCGGCTGGACAAGGAAATCGCCCGCCTCGGCGGCGAGATCGGCAAGGCGAGAGCCAAGCTCGCCAACGAGCGCTTCGTCGCGCGCGCACCGGCAGCCGTGGTCGAACAGGAAAAGAAGCGCCTCAACGACTACCTGGCAACGCTGGAAAAGCTCACCCCACAACGCGAACGCCTGCGCCGCTAGCCGGAATCCCCCTTGAGCACCACCGGCAACAGGCCCCGCAAGGCGTTGCCGACGTACAGGGCCGGCGCCTGCAGAAGGTCCTCGCGCCGCAGCACCTGCTCGACGGCGCGTCCGGACTCCAGCAGTGTGCGCCGCATGACGCCGGGCAGTAATCCGCAGGCCAGCGGCGGCGTCAGCAGCAGGCCGTCGCGCGCGACGAAAACATTGCTGCGCGCGCCTTCGCAGACTTCCCCACGGGTGTTCAGAAAGATGGCGTCGAAGAAC
>LBIU01000215.1 GCA_000987445.1 Candidatus Accumulibacter adiacens
TCCGGCTTGCACGCCGGAATCGTTCGCCGGGCAGGGAGCATGCTCCCTGAATTCCCCGTCTCACCCCCCGACGGGAGAAGGGCGCTTCGTGAGCCGCGTGCGCGATTGTCGCATCAAGGGGGCGTGGCCAGCGGACCGATGTAGCGGCGCGCGACGACGACGTTATCGATGTAGAGATGCTGATCGTCGGGTGAACGAGCGACGCCGCCGTGATAGACGTTCAGCCATGCGGTCTCGATGTGCAGGCGATCGACGGTTCTCATTCTGAGCCCCTGACGCTCCAGCACCAAGCGTCCGTCGACCCAGACGCGAAACAGGCCGTCGGCGGCGTCGGGGCGATTCAAGCGTACCTGCTGTTCGATTGCATACCAACGATTGCGCTGCAGAAGCGCCCCGGGCCAGACCCAGTGGTCGCCGTAGGTACCTTTCATGTCGGCATGGTAAGCATAGGTCGCCAGCTGAGTCAGCCCCTGCAGCGGATGGTCCGAGGCGAAAGCACGTGCGAAGTGGCCGCGCAAGGACCAGCCGTTGGTGCCATCAGAACGCCTTCCCCCCCAGCCCGCCGTCCCGTAGGTACCCGCCAGGCCGGGCAGCTTTCCGCCATCGACGGTCGGATCCCAATCGTCACCCAGGCGCAGGTAGTAACGAAAGAACAGCTCGTCGGGTTCGCCACCATGGTCCTTCAGGTATAGCCGCAAATCGGCGCCAAAGTGGCCACCTTTCTTGACATTGACGCGCAGCGCGCGGTCAAGCAGGGGTTCGAAGTGGCGCACCGAGTCACTGCCGACAACGTCGAACTCGCCGACGGGGTCCTTGGCCCACCGCCAACGCCAGCGGATCCACTCGTCGAAGCCGGCGGCAAAGATGACGTCTGGACTCTTCTCGATGCCCTGGTCGAGCGGATAGTCGGCAGCCAGACCGGGACGCACGGTAGACGCCGGAAATGCCGGCACGGCCATTTCGAAGACCCCGATGCGCATCGCGCCACCGCCTGGCGGAGAAGCGCTCGACAACAACAGTTGAGCACGCTTGACCCCGCTCGCGGAGAGCTTCTCCGGCAGCTGAAACTCGAGCAGGGTAGACACCTGAGCGAACACCTGCAGGGTCTCTGAATGCCCCAGCGAGCGGTAAGTCGAGCAATCGAGGTGGCTATCCGCCTTCGGCCCGAGCAGCTCCCGACGACCATCCGTCAGCTCCAGGACAAGCATCGGCCAGTCTGCGGGGCTCTTGGCTTCGCGGCTGCGGAAGGTCGCGAAGCCCCGACCCGAAACCGAACGCAGGAAAAAGCCAACTCGGCCGCCCCCCGTCCCGGCCGACTGGCGAACAAGCCCAGTGACATCCCATAGCGTAGCGCTGGCACCAGGGGCCTCCTCGGCAAAGGGTAGATCACCATGCAGCTTGCCACGGGCATCGCGCCAGTCACCTCCGCGCTGCTGCCAAGCCAGCGAAGCCCTCAGAAAATCGTCACACGACGCGCCCTGTTCACCCTCGTAGAGAAGCCGCCGCGCGGAGAGTTCGTGCACCGCAGGCTGATCGGCACCGCCGTCTGCCGCCTCAGCGTCTTTCGCGGCTTGAAACAGCACCGCGAAGGACAGCGTACACAGGCCGATCTCAACAACTCGCAAAGTAGCGCGGAAGGAACTCACACTGGATCGCCCTACGAAAAAGGTTCTTCGGTGGGCCTGTCTGTCGCTCGGAGCCGAGCCTCCAGATCGCCCCTGCTAGCGCAAGAGTCGCGTCTGCGACTCACGAAACCCCCTTCTCCCCCCGCGGGGTGAGACGGGGAATTCAGGGAGCATGCTCCCTGCCCGGCGAACGATTCCGGCGTGCAAGCCGGAATGCGCACTGCACGTGAGAGGGGTAAAGTCATGAGATTCCTCAGCGGGGGTGTCTCGAAATGCCACGGCCGTTATGCGCCATCTTCCCGGCTTGGCCGTTTACTTGTCAAGCTGCCGCGCCAGCCGACGGCAGGTAGGCAGCGAAGCGTGGGCCTGCACGGGCTGGGCGCAGATCGGCGCGAAGTGAGATCTTGCACAGCACAAGTCATCACGGTAGCGTAGCATCCGCTTGCTTAGCGGTCATGACAGTCGAGATTCCCCGAATCATGGAAGTGATGACCGTATCCCCCTCTTCCCCCGGCCACCGAAAGGACTCGCTCTTGACTACCCGTCGAATGGCACTCTACGCTTGCCACGCCTGTTTCCCGATCCAGGGCGCGTCGCCTGACCAGGACATGGCCGCTCGAAGCTTCGCAGGCGAGCAGGAAAGACCCACTGGGCCGCATTTCCAGATTCCGGCCAACACTAACCAACCGCCTCGGGCAGATATCGCATGAAAGACAAATTCTCTGGCCAGCTTGACCTGACTCGCCTTTTCGACCCGGCTGTCGCTCCGCTTATGATCGAGTCGCTGGCCCTGCGTGCTGAGCATGTCGCGCGCGACGACGACGCCGTGTGCGCGGTGCTCGGCTCACCCACTTTCGGGGACAAGGCTGCCGGCGCATCTTCGTCCGCGGCGGGCATTGCCAGTGAACTGCTCAAGGGGTGGCATACAGACGGGGCCGAGGTGGCTTCGCGAATTCGCGGTGCCTATGCCCTAGTGATTGTCGATGCGCGCCGCGAATGCGTTTTCATGGCCGTCGACCGCTTCGCGATCCAGACCCTGTGCTATCGCGTCGACGACCAGATGCTGGCCTTCTCGGATCGTGCCGATTGCGTCCAGGGGGGCAGCGAAGAGTTCGACCCGCAGGCGATTTTCGACTACCTGTACTTCCATATGATCCCGGCACCGCGAACGATATTCAAGGGCGTACGCCGGCTGCCGGCCGCCAACGCGCTGCTGGTCGACCGCCAGGGTGTGCACGAAATTCGCCACTGGCCGCTGCGTTTCGACGAGCACCACCGGCAACCCTTCGAGGCTTCGCGCGACGTCTTCCGCAAGCTGATCCGCAATGCCGTCAGCGACGAGATTTCCGGCCACCCGCGCGTCGGTGCCTTCCTCTCGGGGGGCACCGATAGCTCGACGATCGTCGGCATGCTCTGCGAGGTTACCGGCCAGGCGGCACCGGCCTACTCGATCGGCTTCGCCGCCGAGGGCTACGACGAAATGGAGTATGCGCGCCTGGCGGCGAAGCACTTCGGATGCCAGCACCACGAGTACTACGTGACCCCGGCCGACCTGCTGGCCAGCATCCCGGCCGTCGCTCGCCATCACGACCAACCGTTCGGCAACTCCTCGGCCCTGCCTGCCTACTACTGCGCCAAGATGGCCGCCGCAGACGGCTGCAGCAAGATGCTTGCCGGTGACGGCGGCGACGAGCTTTTCGGCGGCAATTCGCGCTACGCAACGCAGCGCCTGTTCGAGTTCTATCAAGCCCTGCCGGCAAGCCTGCGCCAACGCGTCGAGCCACTGTGCGCGGATGACAGCGTCCTGCGGCGCATCCCTGTCCTCAGGCAGGCGACCGGCTACGTTCGCCATTCGCGAGTACCGATGCCCGATCGGCTACAGAGCTTCAACCTGCTCATGCAGCTCGACCCGGCGAAAGTGCTGACCGGCGACTTTCTCGCCCAGGTCGATCTCGGCGAACCGTCCAGGCACATGCAGGCAAGCTGGAGCGAATGCCGGGCGCCGAGTCTGATCAATCGCATGCTGGCCTACGACTGGCGCTACACGCTGGCCGACAGCGATCTTCCCAAGGTGCGCGGCGCGACCGAGATGGCCGGGCTGGCCGTCGGCTACCCCTTGCTCTCGGACCGCCTGACCGATTTCTCAATGGCCTTGCCGGCCAACTGGAAACTGCGCCGCTTCAAGTTGCGCTGGTTCTTCAAGGAAGCGCTGCGCGGCTACCTGCCGGACAAGATAATCAGCAAGTCGAAAAAAGGCTTCGGGCTTCCATTCGGGGTGTGGGCAACGCGCAACCCGGCGCTCAAGGAGCTCGCCGAGGATTCACTGCACAACCTGGCCAGACGAGGAATCGTCCGCGCCGACTTCATCGACAGGCTGCTCACCGAGCACCTCCCCGCGCACCCCGGCTATTACGGCGAGATGGTCTGGATTCTGACGATGCTCGAACAGTGGCTGCGTGGTCACGAAAAGGCCCAGCTCCAAGGCAATCGAGAGACATAGGACAAAGGGTCTATCTGTCGCCTAAATGGCCTCAGTTGCGCCGGGCAGGCTCGTGGCCCGCGCGGCGGCACCGCCGCAGAGACGCAGCAAAGCATGCCCGCAATTGCTCAGCGACGAGCGCGCAGCAGAGCTTTGGCTTGCCCAAAGAGCCGGCAGACTTCCGGCCAGACGGGATGCTGCAGCACCCGCAGTGCAACAAGCCAGGCGATCGGCGTGGCAAGGCTGCCAGCGGCGAAGAACTCGACGAAGTTCGCTTCGTTCTGGCCGACGAAGACTGCCGCCAACGCGACCGGCGTCACGGAAACGACGGTCACCAGCACGCTGGGCAGACAGGCCCTGATCATGTCGGTGAAACGCAGGCCAATGATGCGATGCAAGAAGCGTTGCGAAACGATGGCACCACCCAGGGACGCAGCGACCAGCCCGTAGCACAGTCCGACCAGCCCGAACGGAAAGACGAGAAGCAGGCCAAGCAGACGCAGGCCTTGTAGCGGAAGTTGTAGACGGCTGCTCTGATCCACCCGTCCCTCGGCGATCATCGCCTCGGAAGCGAGCAGGTAGGGAAGTTCAAGAATCGCCGCGACGCACAGGATCTGCGCCAGGGGGACCGATGCCGTCCATTGCGGCCCGTACAAGATGCGGACTGCCGAATAGGCGACAATGCCAACGTACAGAATGAAGGGCCAGCCGATCCCGGTGAGCAGCGGGGCAACCCGAAGATAGACGGCGCTCGTCCCTTGCTGTGCGCGTGCTTCCTGCGAGAAATAGGGCAGGCATACCTGCAGCACGGAGCGCATGAACAGGCGGTTGAAAATCTCCATCAAACCGTTGGCGCGGCTGTAGAACGCAGCGCCGGCCATGTCCAGGGCGCGCCCGATCACCGCCTCCGGCGCACTCCTGCCGACCTGCCCCAGCAGGTAGATGCCGCTGGCGTGCTTACCGAAATGGATCACGTCGCGCATGCCCTTGAAAGACGGCCGCGCCGGGAAGTCCTTGGGACGCATCACAATCGAGACGGTAACGGTGACGACGACACCGGCCAGCCCCGACCAGGCCAGACTCATATAGCTCAGCCCTGCCAGAGCAGCGCCGACCGCAACGATGAAGCTGGTGATGTTGGCCAGCAGGCCGGCTATGAAGATCGGCCGATAGTTGAGCTGTCGCCTGAAATAGGCCATGGTCACCGCACCGAAGGGAATCAGCACGAAATTGAAGGCCTGTATACGCATCACGTCGGCGATGCCGGCTTGCCGGTAAAAATCGGCGACCGCGCCGCTGGAAGCAAACAGGGCGCCAGCCATCAGCCACGAGACGGCGATGTTGGCCGCGAAGGCGGCGCGGATCTTGTCGTCGGTGAGTTCCTTTTCCTGAATCAGGTATTCGGCGACGCCGAAGTCGCGAAAAGTGCTGGCCAGGGCCGCGAGGACCGCCGCCACGGCGAAGATTCCGATCTCGGTAGGCGTCAGCAGGCGCGAGATAAGCAGCGTGCTCCCCACCTGCAAGGCCACGCCCACGTAACTGTCCGCCAGCGAAAAAGCCAGCGAGCGCCGAACGGAACTCAAGCGAATCCCTGCAACAGTGAGCGATGCGCTGTCGATCCTTCAGCGATCCTCACTGCTTTGGACTCGCCATGCTCGCGGAAGCCTCGGCGCTCTCCGTAGAGGCGCCCTCGGACTCACTGCTCGCGTCGCTATCGCCGGGTTGCGCAGCAATTGCTTGCCGACGTTTGCTGAGCACCCGGTTTTGCTCGCGCAAGACTCTCGATCTGGGTGCGTACTTGAGACCTTCCCCCACCAGCTTTCGTGCTTCAGCGTTCCTCCCGACTTTCATCAGATACTCAACCCAATGCGAATATGCCGGCCAGTAATCACGCTTGAGTGCTCTCGCCTTGGCAAACGATTTTTCGGCATCCCTGGGGCGCGCGAGGAGCAGTTGCACCTCGCCCATACGGGTGCGGATTTCCGGCGCCAGGACGAAATCATCCGGGGCGTAGTTGACGACGTAAGCGTAGTCTCCGAGGGCAGACTCGAGCAGTCCCTGCCGGATCACCGGGGAGACGCCACGGCGCATGGCGCGCTGCCTATTGATCTCTCCCCAGCAGTAGTGGTGCATGGCCCAGAAGCTCTTGCCCATCACCGCCACCCAGCGCTTGGCCTCTGGCGAAGGATTGTCCGGAACGCTGCCGGGTTTCCCGTAGCTCATCGTATCCGGGCAGTAGCTTGGCGCCAGGGCCATTTCCGCCGCGGTTTCATTCCCCGGCCGGCCAGCGGCCGCCATTGGCATCAGTGCCAGGACTGCGGCCAGACTGCCGACCGAAATGCGCAAGAGATCTTGCTTGAACTTCGAAGAGCAGAACATCGTCACGTATCCTCCATGGTGCGGGCGTCCCCGTCGTTTGCGGCGCGACGCTCGCGTGGTCCACCTTTGATTGGTAGTCGACCGCCGAGCGTTTGCTCCACTCCCGGTCCCGGCAGCTCAAGCCCGTGCGAGCCCGCGCGGCCGGGCTGTGCCCGGCTGACAGGGACACTCCGCTGGTCAGCGCTGCGCGGCGAAGCCGATATTCTAGCCATATTCACCAGATCGTCGCGACCGCGGCGCGCCCGGCACTCACTCCCGACATGACCGGCACCGGCGCACCGGGCTTCAGGCAGGCCGCGCAAGTTCATAGCGAGTGTGCCTCTGATGCATCAGCAGGCGACTCGCCCAGGTTCCCAGCGAACGCCCCCAGGGAGTGAACCTCGGCAACTCGAACAGACCGTCGCCCGCTCGCGCAACACCCGGCGCGGTGCTGACCGCGGCGCGAAAACCGAGGCGGCGCAGCAAGGCCACGTGGCTCTGATCATAGTCGCGGGTCGGTTTACCGTTAGGGTAGGCAAAGAGGTCGACCGGGGCGTCGATGATCTCCTGCAAGCGCGCCCGACCGCCACTGATCTCGCCTTCGGCTTCGGCCAGGCTCAGGGTCGTCAGGATCGGGTGGTTTACCGTGTGCGCACCGATTTCCATACCCGCGCGGTGCAATTCTCGAACCTGGTCGGCACGCATCATCAGATCGTCGGGAAGAGCGTGCACACCGCTCACAAGCGAGAGCCGCGAAATCGCCTCCTGGCGTTCGCTCGGGGTCAAGTACTTGATCGCGGAAAGCAGCCTGACGATTGTCGCCCGTCGCTCGTCCAGGCCGGCCAGCGAACAGCGCCCCTGACCCAGGAACGCCAGATCAAGCTCGCTCTTGTCGCAGGCGCGAACGATTTCAATTACCGAATCGTTCCACATCCGGCCACCGTCGAGAAAGCCGCTGGATACAAAAAAGCTGGCCACTAAACCACAGCGCCGCAATATCGGTAGCGCCACCTGCGCATTGTCGGCATAGCCATCGTCGAAAGTGATGACCAGCGAGCGCGTCGGCAATGTGCCCTGTTCCAGACCGGCGACGGCGTCAGCAAGCGGAAGGACACGGAAAGTGCGGGCCACGAAACGCATCAGGCGTTCAAAGCGCAAGGCATCGATCTCTTGCGGAAAGAGCTCATCGCTGCGCAGATGCACGCGATGGAAAATCAGGATCGACAGGCGCGGCGTGGTCAGGCGATGAAACAAGCCAAACGCACTCCGGGTGGCACCAGCGGTCAGCGTATCCATTACGTTCCCTATCGGCGGCGCAGGATTCAACGGGGCAAACCAGGCTTGCGCAAGGTGACCAGAATCCAGCCACGCAGAAAGCGCAGGGCCGCAAAGCGACTGATCAGCTTCTCGTAGCACGTACCCAGGAAGAACAGAGCGCCGTTGAACATCAGGTAGTTCGGGTACTGGCTCAAGTACTCGAAAGAGTCGACTTCCAGCCCGGCAGATGCCGCCAGGCGGTTGACGTCAGCCCGGGTATTGGTCCGGTATGCGGTCGGGAAAGTGTCCTCCTCCTCGCGCCCCTCGACCATCTTGACGATGCGCGCGTGAAAGCGGTTGGGAATCAGCCGTGCGACCACGGTTCCGTAATCCCACATGTTGGCGGTCAGGAAAATCACTGCGCCTCCCGGACGCAATATTCGCGAGAACTCTCGATACACCGACTCCGGATCGGTGAGATGCTCGAAAACACTGCGCGACATGATCAGATCGACGCTGGCATCAGGCACCGGAATCTTCGCCAGATCGGCGTTATGCGTTTCAATCCCCGGCGGGACATCGGTGAAACTGACCAGCTCGACGCCAATCAGCGCCTTCGCTCGGCCGAGAAACTTTCTCAGGACCGGAACGGTGCGACCGCAACCAGCATCAAGCAGTGTGGCCTCGGGGGTCAGGAGCTTCTCGACATGCTCCTCGTAGATACGATAGGGATGCACGCTGTCGGCGTAATACTTGCGTTGCAGGGTGTCGGCTAGTTTGGTCATAATGATTTCTGGTTCCGGTTCAGCGTGAAAAGCGCGTCAGCGACTCGATAAGCGGTCGCCCGCGGCGAAAGCCGTTGCCTGAGGTGGCAAGGACGAAGCTGCGGCTTCTCGCATGCTCAGGGCACGGGGATTCGGCCATCACGATCGGTTCATTGTGAAAGTCGCGTACACGACTCACGAACCTCCCTTCTTCCCCGCGGGGGAGAATCACAGCCTGCTCGCAGCAACCGGCAACTGCGGTGGTCCGGTTGCTGTCGTTACCGCGACGGCCTGCTCGCGTCGACGTTCACGCAGCGTCGCGTCGGCAAGTACCACGATCCCGATAATGTAATAGCTCAGATCGAAATGGGCCAAACTCAGGAAAGCGCCTCCGACGCTGTAGCCGGCAAGACTGACCTGCACCATGCGCATCAAGAGCGGTAGCCAGTGCGCGTATTCCGGATCTTCCCGGGTCTCCCGGACGAGCCTCGCCGCCATCCTCCAGGCGCTGGCGCCGATCAGCAGGTAGAGCGCAAGCCCCGGGAATCCGTGCTCCCCCAGCATCTGGAAATAGATGCTGTGAGCGACATAGACCGTACCATCCACATGGTAGCCAAGGTCGCCCGGCGGGGCATAGATGGCAAACACCTGCGGCGTATCGACGACAAATCCGCCGCCCACCAGCGGCCGGTCGACGGCCAGCGCCCACATGGTTTTCCAGGTGTAGATACGCGACATCGCCGAACTATCCTGCTCATAGTTCTCGATACTCTCCATCCGCCCGGTCCACGAATCCGGCATGAACAGGACCGCGAGCGCCACCGTGCAAGCGAGGGCCAAGGTCGTCAGCACCGGGCGGGTGCTCTTCAGGCCGAGAAAAGTCGCCATCGCCAGCAAGGCCAGCAAGGCGCCGCGCGATTGCGAACCGAGGATGCTGAGGGTAATGGTCACAAAGCAAAAGAGAAGGCCGAGTCGCACCACCCGTCGACTGGCCATCCTGTACAGGTAGTAGAAAAAGGGAAGCAGCATCACCAACGCCAGGCCAAGGGCGTTGTTGTCTGACGCCATGCCCCCGTCGGGACCGTAGACGCGTCCGCCGCCTCCGGTGAGGGCGGTCCAGATGCCGCCCTTGACACCGTAGAAGCCGATCGACAGAGCGAACACCCAGATCAGGCGCTCGATTTGCTCGCGCCCGCGTATCAGCATCATGGTCACCAACAGCATGACATGGATCTTGGCCACGAAGACCCAGCGGTCGAAAACCACTTCCGCCGTGTTCATCGCGAAGAAACTGGTGACGGTCATCCAGAACAGCAAGGCCAGATAGACCGCGGTCACGGCGTTGAACGGGAACGGACGGCGCTCTTTCGAGAAGAGGAAGGCGACCAGAGTGGAGATTGCCACGATCTGGCCGAACGGCATCGTGGCCGCGAACCCGAATGCCGCGCGGTGCGGGATCATCATTGAAAGCCAGACCCAGACATAGGCACCGAGACGGGGACTGCGCAGGATGAACGGCAGCAGGCCAAAGACGATCGCGGTTATCAGGATGTCACGCATGGCACACCCACTGCGCGCTCAGGCGGTCTCCGCACGCTCGCACGGCCGGCCTTTCCCGGCACCGCAGCCGGGCGCAGGCGTCAGCGCAGTCGCCAGCGGCAAACGCCAACCGCGAGGATGGCGCCGGGCTAGCCATGGCCACTCTCCTGGTTTGACGCGCCGGCCTTGACCTGGCTGACAACGTAGCGGAACTTGCCGGATGACTCGTTGGCGATGTCGGCGACGCGCTCGACCCGGATATCGACCGTTGCGCCCAGACGTTCCTTGAAGTCCCGGATGATCCGCTCTTCGCCGCCCGCGGCAAAGGCCGGCCCGGTCACCAGCTTGACGACCGTCAGATCGATCGATAGCTGCTCGATCCGGAAACGCTCGACGCCGGGCAGGTCGCGTACGGTGTAGATCAGGGCCAGGCCGTGCATCACCGTACCGTCCTTGGCGACGACGAAGTCGGTGGTCCGGCCCTGTACCTCGTCCAGCACCGGCAACCCGCGACCACAGGCACAAGGCCTGTCGCCAAGAACGCCGATGTCGCCGGTACGGTAGCGTAGAAAGGGGAAATCTGCCGTCCCCAGATGGGTGACGACGATTTCGCCGGGTGCGCCGCGCGCGCTGGGCGTACCGTCTGGGCCCAGGGTCTCGACGATGATATCCTCGGCACTGATGTGCAAACTGCCCGACGGGCACTCGTGGGCAATGAAGCCCGCGTCGCGAGCCCCGTAGCCGTTGGCCACGGGGCAGCCAAAAACCTCGCTGATCAGTGCCCGCTGCTCGTCATAGAGCTTTTCCGAGGTCACGAAAGCGACCTTGATGCCCAGGTTCCGCAGCTCCACGTTCTTTTGGCGGGCGTGCGCGGCAATCAGCGAAAGACTCGACGGGTAACCGAAAAGCATTGCCGGGCGCACCGCGCAAATGGTGGCTACGAAACGGTCAAGATTGGCCAAAGACATTTCGAAGGCGGGCAACAAATGGCTGCGCATGAGTCCGTCGCGCAGGCGGCGGATACGATCCTGCGCGCCCAGCTCGACCGGGCTTCCCCAGACCACCAGCTCACGGTCGCCAATGTCAACATCCCACCAGCGGGTGGCGCGCCATTTGGCAGCCACATCGTGGCTCTTGCGTCCCTTGCCCATGAAAAAGATCAGTGGCTCGCCCGACGACCCGCCGGTGTTGTAGCGCGTGAGTGGGCCATGCCCATCGGCCTTTAGACGCTCGCCGTTGGCTCGGACATCCCGCTTGTCGAGCAGCGGTAGCGCGGCCAGATCGTCGCAGGAACTTACCGACCGCGGGTCGAAGCCAAGTCGTTGGAACATCTCCCGATAATAGGGAACGCGCTGCCCAATGGTGACCAGAAACTCGCGCAAGCGCCGGCCGCGTTCCTCAGCCAGCTGTTCCGCAGCCCACCATTGGCTTTTTTCCAGCCGCACACGCAGAGCCAGCGAATCATGTCCCTTGATCCGCTCGTGCAGCGGAAACAGGACGCGCGAACACATTGCCGTATACAAGCTCAAGTTCTTCTCCTGACGGCGACGAGGCGGTGAGCAGCGTCAGCCATGCGATTCGAGCCGCCGGCCGCTCGACCCGACAGCCGCGTGTGAAGAGCCCGCCAACGTGCGGAATTCCTGCAGCAGGACGGCGACGCGACTGTCCCACGTATTCGCCGCCGCGTACTGACGAATCAGCTCGCGGTCCCAGTCGCGCGCAAGAGCCTCGGACAAGGCTGCCGTCAGCGCCCCGGCATCGCCAAAGGGCACGATACTTCCCAGATGCGGAGCACTCACCACTTCCGCATTGCCGCCGACATCGGTGGTCACCACAGGCAGCCCGCAGGCCATGGCCTCAAGGAAGACGTTGGCCCAGCCCTCGTTACTCGTGGCCAGCACGAAGATGTCGGCTGCCGATAGCGGCCAGCGCAACTCGGCCGCAGGCAAGGCGCCGAGAAAGTGAACGACTTCGTCCAGACCCAGCGAGCTCACCTGCTGCCGCAAGCGCGCCCCGATGTCGCCTTCGGGGCTTGGGCCACCAACCACCAGGTATTGCAGACCCGGAAAACGCTCGCGCAAGGCGGGCAGGCAGGCGATCACGCGGTGAAAGCCCTTGCGCTCGACCAGGCCTCCGGCCGACACCAGCACTGGCGCATCCGGCGGCAGGCCGAGTCGGCTGCGCGCAGCCGCACGGTCTTCGCGGAAGAAACACGACAGGTCCACACCGTTGCCAACGACGCGCACGCGGTTCATATCCGCCCCCAGGGAGCCCGCATGCCGACGTAGCGAGTCGGACACCGAGAACACGCGCGAAGCCCCGTTCAGCGCGGCGACGATCTTCCTGCGCCGCACCGGGTCGGCGGACAGCGAGACTTCGCTGCCACGCATGGTAATCGTCACCGGTAGCCCGAGCCAGCGACCGAGCAACACGGCCGCGTGCCCGCAAGGGTAGGCGAAATGGGAATCGATGATGGTCAGCGGAGCCTGTCGCTTGAGCCGTCGAAACAGCGGCCGGCAAGCCAGCGCGATAAAGAAGCTATCGAGTCCGCGGAACAGGCCCGGCACCGAAAAATAGCGTGGGAGCAGAATCTGAATACCGTCCTGTCGCTCAGCTCTCGGCGCCGCCGGGCGGTAGTTCGGAACGAAGCGGCGGATCAGGCCCTGCAGTGGAAACCACGGCACAGGAACGACGACCGTCATCGGCAGCTCGGTGGCGACCCGGAACATGCGTGCCCGGATGAACATGCCGGCGCCCGGGGTACCACTGTGCGGGAAGAGGTTGGTCAACACCACCAGGTGTGGCTGCAGCGC
>LBIU01000216.1 GCA_000987445.1 Candidatus Accumulibacter adiacens
ACGGGGCGCGCCATGGCCACGAGCACCACGATGGAAACGCATACCGCAAGCAAGGCCATTCCCGGAGAAGGATCGGGCGATCGAGCCGTGCGAGGAGCCGCTCGATAGCCGCTTGATATACACTTCGCCGCAAATCGCGCCGCCGGTGACCAGCCCTTACCGACCGCAGTGCACCCGCGATACGCCGGCGTTCCATGAAATGGGGGCTTGCCCAAGACAGGGCTGGCGAAAGTCGGCGACCCGCGACGCCCAGGCCGCTCGCCTCAGGAAAACGCCCGATCGATTCTTGCCCCGCCCCCCTTCCGCAGCCGCCCTCCTGCACGCGTTCGCTGATCTGGGCCGTCGCCGTGTCGCTGGTCGTGCACGCGGTGCTGCTATTCTTCCCCCGGCAAGAACCCATCCCCCTGCGCACCATGTCCTCACGCTTCGAAGCCAGGCTGTCGCCAACCCCGCAGCCGGCACGCCCAGATCCGCCCGCGCCTTCCACGCCCCCCCAGCCAGTTGCTCCACCGACGCCACCGAAACCACCGACTCACCCCACGCCGTCGGCTGCACCGGCGCAGCCGCGCCCGCCGAAACGCGCCCTGGCAAAGCCCAGGCCGCCGGCCAAACCGGCCGTCAAAGCGCTCGCCAAGAAACCGGTCGTCAAACCCAGCCAGCCGCGGCAGCCGCCGCCGCGGATAATCAGCGTGCCGAAATCGACGGCGGCAGCGGTCCCGGACAGCTCGCAATGGTTCAAGGGCGGGAAGAACGATATGCAGCAGTTTCTCGACGATCTGGAAGCGCAGGCAAGACCTGCGCCCGCGCTTGCGCAGCGCGCGCTGGCCATGGCCCACGACCAGGGCCGGCAGCAGGCGCGAAACGACGAACAGGGCACTGCCGTGCTCGAGCGCCTACCCAACACCCCGCCACCGCCCCCGTTCAGCCTAGACTTCTACGTCGACGGCGTCGTCAAACGCCTCAACCGCAGTGCCGCCTTCGTGCGCAACGACCCCAGAAGCAAGGGCATGCGTCCAGCCGCCGTCCACTTCCGCATCCATCCCGACGGCCGACTGAAAACCTTCAAGGTGCTCAACGCCGGCGACCAGCAGCAAGAGATTGCCTTCATCAAGTCGGTGGTCGAACGCGCCGCCCCCTTCGCTCCCTTCCCGCCGGACATCGCCCGCTCGGCCCGCTCGTTGGGCATGACCATCTGCATCCAGCCGGGTCACGGAGGCGGTTTCGGATTCTCGCGGGTCGCAGACGGCAGCAGTTGCTGAGCCAGCACCTGCAGAGCGCACTCTCGCGGCGAGAAGGGGGATTCGTGAGCCGCCTAGGCGACTTTCACATCATTGCTCCAGAGAGCAATCCTGCCAGTCGGGGTCCATCGCTTCGCTCACCCCCAAGCGTGCCGCCGTTGGCGTTTCCCCTACAGGCGTCCGATCGCAAAATACTCCAGCCCTGCCCGGCGCGGCACGGCCGGATCGTAGAGATTACGCCCATCGAATATCGCCGGCGTCTTTAGCAGGGCCTTGATGGCCGCGAAATCCGGCGCTCGGAACTCTTTCCACTCGGTAACGATCGCCAGCACGTCGGCGCACTGCACGGCCAGCATCGGTTTGTCGAGAAATTCGATCCGCGTTTCGCCGGCGAAGATTCGCTGCGCTTCGTGGCGAGCAACCGGATCATAGGCACGTAGCCGCGCGCCGCGCGCCAGCAGCTCGGCGATCAGCACCCGGCTGGGCGCCTCGCGCATGTCGTCGGTGTTCGGCTTGAACGCCAGGCCCCAGAGGGCGATGGTCCTGCCCGACAGGTCGTCGCCGAGGCGCCTGACGATCTTTTCCGAGAGCACGCTCTTCTGCACGTCATTGGCCTCTTCAACCGCCTGCAGCACCTTGAGTTTCTGACCCGCGTCGTTGGCCGTGCGAATCAGTGCCTGCACATCCTTGGGAAAACAGGAGCCGCCATAACCGGCCCCGGGGTAGAGGAAGTCAAAGCCAATCCGTGGATCGGAACCAATGCCCTTGCGCACCAGCTCGATATCCGCCCCCAGGCGCTCGCTGAGGTTGGCCAGCTCATTCATGAAGCTGATCCGCGTTGCCAGCATCGCGTTGGCGGCATACTTGGTCAGCTCGGCACTGCGCACATCCATCACCAGCAGACGCTCGTGGTTGCGCTGAAACGGCGAATAGAGTTCGCGCATCACTTCGATCGCGCGCGCATCCTGGGTACCGACGACGATCCGGTCGGGCTTCATGAAGTCTTCCAGCGCTGCCCCCTCCTTGAGAAACTCGGGGTTGGAGACGACGCTGTAGTCGATGCTCGCGCCGCGCACGGCGAGCTCTTCGGCAATCGCCGCGTGCACCTTGTCGGCGGTCCCCACCGGCACCGTGGACTTATCGACGACGACCTTGTACTCGCTCATGAAGCGGCCCACGTTCCGCGCCGCCGCCAGTACGTATTGCAGGTCGGCCGACCCATCCTCATCCGGCGGCGTGCCGACGGCGATGAACTGCAGCAGGCCGTGTGCGACGGCTTCCTGGACATCAGTGGTAAAGCGCAGGCGACCAGCGTCGACGTTGGCCTTGACCATTGCCCCCAGACCGGGCTCAAAAATCGGGATCCCGCCCTCCTGGAGAATACGGATCTTGTCCGCATCGAGGTCGAGACAGAGCACCTCGTTGCCGACATCAGCCAGACAGGTTCCAGAAACCAGGCCGACGTAGCCGGTACCAATGACAGTAATCTTCATTAAGGACAACCTCGCAAAGCAAGTGAAGCGAACAGGAAAACCAGCGATCCGCTCCAGCGGCACGGACTGTCCCGCAGCCGGAGCCAGCGCCGGGGTTCAAGGAAGAACGTGGCGACTCCACTGCACCTCAAGGCGCGTGAAAACGCGCCTCGGGTGGCAACATGCGGGAGATTGTCGCACCGCAATCGGCTGGCTCATGTGCGCATTTCCCGGAAACGAAGTGAAAGTCAGACCTCGTAGTAATCGCGGTACCAGGCCACGAAGCGCTTCACACCCTCCGCAACCGGCGTGGCGGGCGCAAAGCCGACCCAATCATCGAGCAAGGCCGTATCGGCCCAGGTCGCAGGCACGTCGCCATCCTGCATCGGCAGCAGGCGCTTTTCCGCCTTCTTGCCGAGCGCGTCTTCGATCGCGGCAATGAAATCGAGCAGTGGCACGGGCTGGTGGTTGCCGATGTTGAATACCCGGTAAGGCACCTTGCTCGTCGCCGGGTCGGCCTCCGCCGGCAGGTAGGCGGCATTGGCCGTGGCGCAACGGTCCGTCACCCGGATGAGCCCCTCGACGATGTCGTCGACGTAGGTGAAATCCCGCTGCATCCTGCCGTGGTTGAAGACATCGATCGGCCGCCCTTCAAGGATCGCTCGAGTAAACAGAAAAAGCGCCATGTCCGGCCTGCCCCAGGGGCCATAGACGGTGAAGAAACGCAAGCCCGTGGTCGGCAAGCCGTAGAGGTGGCTATAGGTATGCGCCATCAGCTCGTTGGCCTTCTTGGTCGCCGCATAGAGACTGACCGGGTGATCGACACTGTCGTGCTCGGAGAACGGCATGCGGGTGTTGCCGCCGTAGACGCTCGAACTCGACGCATAGACCAAATGCTGCACCTGGTTGTGGCGGCAGCCTTCGAGAACGTTCACAAAGCCGACCAGGTTGCTATCGACGTAGGCGTGCGGGTTGAGCAGCGAATAGCGCACGCCGGCCTGGGCCGCAAGGTGGATCACGCGCTCGAACTGCTCCTCCGCGAACAACTGCTCGACGCCTGAGCGATCGGCGACATCGCGCTTGACGAAGCGAAAGCCCGGTAGCGCGCTCAGCTGCTGCAAGCGGTCTTCCTTGAGCGAGACATCGTAGTAGTCGTTGAGATTGTCGAGGCCGACGACTTCGTCGCCGCGTGCCAGCAGGCGCAGTGCGGTGCTCATGCCGATGAAGCCGGCGGCACCGGTAAGGAGGATTTTCATGGGGTGATCACGAAGAACAGAAGCGCAATTCTACCTTGGCGATGGGCTCAAACGGCGTCATCGTGGCCTGCAAGGCACCCCCCCGCGAGGCGCGCGTCATCCAGGGGGGGCGCTGAGGCCTGCCTGCGGAAGCCGCGTCGCCACCTTGGCGACCGCCGCTACCTTGGCTACTTTCGTTGGCACACGCCACGCGATACGATCAGCGCGGCTGACGTGCCGCCAGATATAGAGGCCGCACGCGCTGCGCATAAACACGCAGATCGGCGATGCGTGACTCGTGCGAGGGGTGGGTCGACAGCCACTGCGGCGGCTGCCCACCCGAGACGCGGCCCATTTTCTCCCACAGCGAGATCGCCGCACTCGGATCGTAGCCGGCGCGTGCCGCGAGTTCGACGCCGATACGGTCCGCCTCCTGCTCGAATGCGCGCGAATTGGGGCGCATGAAGGCCAGCTCGCCGACGCTGCCGATGACGCGCTGGCCGAGGCCCGCGTCGACGCCGAAATAGGCGCCGATCAAGGCCCCGCCAAGCGCAGCGGCAACATTCACGCCGGTCGCCTGGCCGACCTTCTCGCGCCCATGCTCACGCAGCGCGTGCGCGATTTCATGGCCCATCACCCCGGCCAGCTCGTCGTCGCTAATCTGCAACTGCTCGATCAGGCCGGTGTACACCGCGATCTTGCCGCCGGGCATGCACCAGGCGTTGAGCTCCTTGGAGCTGATGACATTGACTTCCCATTTCCAGCCCGGCGCATCGGCGCGAAAAACCGCAGTGACCGGGATCAGCCGCCTGGCAATCGCCCGCACCCGTTCGGTCTGCTGCGCATCGCGATTGAGCAGCTTCTTGCTCTGCGCCGCCTGCATCGTCTCCTGGTACGCCTTGGCCGCCGAGCGATCGACTTCGGCCGACGACACCAGCATCGTCTGCTCACGGTCGACACCGACCCGGCCAGCGCTGGTCGTCCGGGTCGTCACGCAGCCGGTGGCGATAACCGCAGCGAGCCATAGCAGCCAGCAGGAAGAGCAAGCACGTACACCCATCATTTACCTCCAGAAACAGGTACCGGCGCCGACCGGCCACCGCCAGGATCGTCGAAATCGCTTCGCTTGACACCGGCGGCGACGCAGATCAGACCGAGCAGCGCAAACGCCGAGCTCATGGTGTACGTGGAAGCCGCACCCCAGGCGTCCCAGCTCCAACCGCTCAGCAGGCTGCCCAGCAGGCCTCCGGCACCAAACGACAGACTCGAATACAAGGCCTGGCCACGCGCCTGGCAACGACCCGGAAACCAGCGATTGACAGCGGCAATCGCCGCTGCATGGTAGGCGCCGAAAGTCAGGCCATGCAGCAGCTGCGCGACGACGATCAGCGGCACGTTGTCGACGCCCCAGCCAATCATCAGAAAGCGCGCGATCGCGGCCGCAAAACTGAGCAGCAGAATCGTCCGCAGTCCAAAGCGACGCAGCAAGCCGACCATGAAGAAGAAGACCACGATCTCGGCAACAACGCCGAGCGACCACAGGCAGCCGACAAGGAAAGTACTGTAGTGATGCTCGGCGAGGTGAATCGAGTAGAAGACGTAGAGTGCGCCGTGCGCCGCCGACATGGCGACACAGGCGGCAAAGAGCGCCATGACGCGCCGCTGGCGAAGGATTTCACCAACCGGCCGCTGCGCCTCGGTCGCCCCGTGCGACGGCGCCTCGGGAACCGCCAGCGCATAAATCAGAATCCCGGCCAGAGTCGCCGCGATCACCCACAACAGCGCCGACAGCGGCAGCCGGTCGAGCAGCGCGCCGGTGCCCATCACCGCGACAATGAAGCCGATCGAACCCCACAGCCGGATGCGGCTGTAACGCGCCGGCTGCTCGCGCAGATGATCGAAGGTCAGCGTCTCGACCAGCGGCAGCGCGGCGCTCCAGAAAAACGCCAGCAGCGCCATGGCCAGCAGCATGGCCTCGAAGCTGCGCACCACAAAAAAAATCGAGAAACCGATCAGGCTGAGAAAGCCGGCGAGGCGGACGATGGCCACCCGCTGCCCGAGGCGGTCGGCCAGGGCACCCCACAGATAGGGCGCAAAGAGGCGCATCAACTGCATCTGGGACATCAGCAGACCGATGTCCCAGGCCGAAAACGACAGCGACTGAAGATAGAGCCCGAAATACGGAGAGAAGGCGCCGATGAAGGCGAAATAGAAGAAGTAGTAGCCGGAAAGACGCCAGTAGGGCAGAGCATGCATCCGGCAATTCTACCGGATGGAGCGCCGCCCCCCGGCCGCTCTCGGACGCGCTTGCTCCGTTGCTCAGTGACTCAATCGCGGTTCTTGAAGGCGACCAGCATGCGGTACATCTGATCCTTGAGCAACACCCGCTGCTTCTTCATGGTTTCGATGGTGAAATCGCCGACCGGCAGGTCTTCTTCTTCGAGACGCTCGACCTCGCGCGTCAGCTGATGGTATTCGTCATACATCTCGCCAAACGGCTCGCTCGAAGCTTTCAGGGCGTGAATCGACTCCAGATACTCGGGGAACTCATGGTGCAGGTCGTGGTGCTCAATTTGCATGATCTTAGCCTCTCGCTGATCCCGGTCGGCCCGATGCGCGACCAGACCCTGCGATTATAACCAGAGCAACCTGCCCCCGTCACGCCGCCCCGCCAGCGCTTGCAGCGCCTGGAATACGCGGGGTGACGCAATGCACGTCGCCACACTGCGCGCGATGGCGCAGCGCGTGATCGATCAAGACCAGCGCCAGCATGGCTTCGGCAATCGGCGTCGCGCGGATACCTACGCAGGGATCGTGCCGGCCATGCGTTGCGACCATGGCCGCATTGCCGGCACGGTCTAGCGAACGGCGTGGCAAGCGGATGCTCGAGGTCGGTTTGATCGCCACACTGACGACGATGTCCTGGCCGGTGGAAATCCCGCCAAGCACGCCGCCGGCATGGTTGCTGAGGAAGCCTTGCGGCGTCATTTCGTCGCCATGCTCGCTGCCGTGCTGGGCCACGCTGGCAAATCCGGCGCCGATCTCGACTCCCTTCACCGCGTTGATGCTCATCATCGCGTAGGCGATCTCGGCGTCGAGGCGGTCGTAGACCGGTTCTCCCCAACCCGGCGGCACGCCGCTGGCCGCAACGGTGATCTTCGCACCCACCGAATCGCCCGCCTTGCGCAATCGATCCATGTAAGCCTCCAGCTCCGGAACAATCCCTGCATTGGGCACGAAGAAGGGATTGGCGGCAATCGCGGCGGCCTCCAGAAAAGGGATCTCGATGGGCCCAAGCTGACTCATCCAGCCGCTGATCGTGACCCCGTAACGCTCGCTCAACCATTTGCGGGCGATCGCCCCGGCAGCGACGCGAACCGCCGTCTCGCGTGCCGACGAGCGACCGCCGCCGCGATGATCGCGAAAGCCGTACTTCTGCGTGTAGACGTAGTCCGCGTGTCCCGGACGGAAG
>LBIU01000217.1 GCA_000987445.1 Candidatus Accumulibacter adiacens
CTCAAACCGCAGGACAAGGTCCGCATCCGCTACCAGGAAGAGGGCAGCGAACTCGACCTCGATGTCGCTCTGCGTTCGCTGATCGACTTCAAGGGCGGCGCCAGCCCCGATCCGCGTATCAACATGAGCCACCGCAGCGACGGGCGCAACCTGGCGGTGCTGGTCCTGCTCGACCTCTCGCAGTCGCTGGCCGACAAGGTCAAGGTCGGCAGCGGCGGCGAGCAGAGCATTCTCGAACTGAGTCAGGAGGCGGTGTCCTTGCTCGCCTGGTCGATCGAGCAACTCGGCGACCCGTTTGCCATCGCCGGTTTCCATTCCGATAGCCGCCATGATGTTCGTTACCTGCACCTCAAGGGCTACAGCGAGCGCTGGGGCGATGTCGTCAAGGCGCGCCTGGCAGCGATGCAGGCCGGCTTGTCGACGCGCATGGGCGCCGCCATGCGCCACGGCGCGCACTACCTCGCGGCGCAAAAGGCCGACAAGAAACTGCTGCTGGTGCTCACCGACGGGCAGCCCGCCGACGTCGACGTCCACGACGAACGCCTGCTCATCGAAGACGCGCGCAAAGCGGTCGAGGAGCTCGACCAGCAGGGCATCTTCACCTACTGCATCAACCTCGACCGCAAGGCCGACGACTACGTCGGCGACATTTTCGGTCGGCGGTATACGGTGATCGACAACATCGAGCGCCTGCCGGAGCGGCTACCGGAGCTGTTCATGGCGCTGACGCGATAGGGGGAGGGCAGCAGCCATCGACCAGCATCAACACGGGGCGGTGGCGGACGGACTCCGGTGAGTCGTGCGATAGAGGGCCGGAATGTGGCGTAAGCTTGCAGCAGGCGTGTCCTGGCAAGTCGGCGCCTCAGGCGTACCGGAACGCTTTTCTCCAACACGGCTGTCAAGCGGCTGTGGCAGTCGCCTCTCACGCAAGCGAAAGGAACCGCAATGGCACGAATCGAAAAGGATTTCCTGGGCGAGAAAGAACTGCCGGATAGCGCCTACTACGGCGTGCAGACCCTGCGCGGGATGCAGAATTTCCACATTACCGGCATCCCGATGTCGGCCGAACCGTTTTTCGTGAAAGCCTTCGGCTATGTCAAGAAAGCGGCGGCGCTGACCAATCGCAATCTCGGCGTCATCGACGCCAGGATCGCCGATGCGATCATCGGGGCCTGTGACCGCCTGATCGCCGGCGAGATGGACGACCAGTTCGTGACCGACTTCATTCAGGGCGGCGCCGGCACCTCGACGAACATGAACGCCAACGAGGTGATCGCCAACCTGGCACTGGAAAGCCTGGGCCATCAGAAGGGTGAGTACGAGTTCGTCAACCCCAATGACCACGTCAACTGCGGGCAATCGACCAACGACGTCTATCCGACCGCGTTCCGGCTGGCACTGATCCTGCGGCTGAGCAGCTACATGGACGCCTTGCGCCGCCTGGAGGATGCTTTCCACGCCAAGGGCAAGGAGTTCGAAGGGGTCCTGAAAATGGGCCGCACGCACCTGCAGGATGCCGTTCCCATGTCGCTTGGGCAGGAATTCCACGGCTGGGGAACGACCATCGGTGAGGAGGTACACCGCATTGCCGACGTGCGCCAGCTGTTGCACGAGGTCAATCTGGGCGCGACGGCGATCGGCACCTCGGTGACCGCTGCCTCGGGCTATCCGGAAATGGTCACCCGCTGCCTGTCGGACCTCACCGGCATCAAGCTGATCCTGGCCGGCGACCTGGTCGAGGCGACTTCCGATACCGGCGCCTATGTGCAGTTGTCCGGGGTGCTCAAGCGCACTTCGGCCAAGCTGACCAAGATCTGTAACGACATCCGCCTGCTCGCCTCGGGTCCGCGCTGCGGCTTCAACGAGATCAATCTGCCACAGATGCAACCCGGTTCGTCGATCATGCCGGGCAAGGTCAATCCGGTGATTCCGGAGGTCGTGAACCAGACCAGTTTCCTGGTCATCGGGCTCGACCTGACTGTGACGCTGGCCGCTTCGGCGGGCCAGTTGCAACTCAACGTCATGGAGCCGGTGATCACCTTCGCGCTGTTCACGTCGATCTTCACGATGGAGCATGCGGTCAATAGCCTGCGCGTGAACTGCGTCCGCGGAATCACCGCCAACGCCGAGCATTCGCGCGACATGGTCCTCAATTCGCTGGGCATCGTGACCCTGCTGAAGCAGCCGCTGGGCTACAAGCAGTGCGCCGAGATCGCGCGCGAAGGCTACGAAACCGGCAAGTCGCTGCAGCAAATCGTGGTCAACGAACGCAAGCTGCTGAGCCAGGAGAAATGGGACGCGCTGTTCTCGTTCGAGAACCTGATCCGCGGCAACCTCGGCAAGTAGGGCGAACGACTTGATGCGCTTCGCAGGCGATATGGTGCCAAGCCTATGGTGCTGGCTGCTCGGCAAACGAGAGGCCGGGAAGCCTCCTTGTGCGAGCGCCTGTGCCTGGCCGGCCGAGGTTCCAGCCACCTTCGCGGGACTTCCCAGGCCGGTCGCTGACGGAAGCCTGCGCGATTGACCGGCGTTCATCGGTCGCCTATAGTCGCTTGGCCTGATCTGTTCGACTCCGTCTTTCCCGGTAGATTGCGGGAGGCGCATTTGTGGTCGCGCTCACCCGCTCATCTGCGCGGCGACCTTTCCCGCATCCCGCTCCCGGTGCTCAAGGACGGCAATACCTTGCCGCGGGATCTCTGTTCAATCTCGCCGCAGTGCCGCGTATCTTGCGGCGAGCGGGGGATTCACCCGTGCTGTCGACATCACCACAATAAATCGGCGGCATTTTTGTCTTGCGAGCCTCCGCGCTCGTCAAAGGAGAAGTCACATGAAAACCCGCCCCAAACTGCTCAGGATGAGCGCCACGGCCTTGCTCGGCGCGGCTGCGCTTGCCTTGCCGATCGCCGATGCCCTGGCCGCGAACCGGATATTTCCACTGCATCTCGAGAATCGTTTGCAGCAGCCGGTCACGTTCAAGATCAGCAGCGAGGGGCATAGTTGTTACGAAGGGCAACCGACCATAGGCGGCGTTCTCGGCCCGGTGGCCAGCGGTGGCAGGGTCACGGTGACCCTGGCGCGCATCCAGGGGCATGGCTGCGATGGCAAAAATGGCTATTTCGTCCTCGAGGCCAGCGATCCGCGATTCAAGGGCGATGGCCAGGTGTTCACCTTCGACAATGGTGGCAATCTGACCGTGCTGAATGTCCCGAACAGCTTCAACGGCAGTTTGAGCGCCAAGAGCGCTGCCGACGAGAGCTATACCTGGACCATAGGCGAGGTCGATGGTCGCTTGAACGGACCTCGCGATGCCCAGCTGACGCAGCCCAAGAATCCGATCGCCAACGATTCAGGGTCCTGGGGCCCGACGGCTCGCGTGGAATCCTTTCCATTCCTCAATCAACCGCAACTCGGCCTCTGGGGTAACTTCTACGACCATTGTGTCGGCATCGAACTGTTCCATCCGCAGCA
>LBIU01000022.1 GCA_000987445.1 Candidatus Accumulibacter adiacens
CCGCTCGACCAGGCCGAGGGCTACCTGCAGATGATTGGCGAGCTCGAAGACTGGTTGCAGACGATTACCGGTTTCGACGCCATCTGCATGCAGCCCAATTCAGGCGCGCAGGGTGAGTACGCCGGCCTGGTGGCCATCGCCCGCTATCACGCCAGCCGCGGCGACACGCAGCGCAAGGTTTGCCTGATCCCGCGCTCGGCGCACGGCACCAATCCCGCCACGGCGCAGATGTGCGGCATGCGCGTGGTGGTGGTCAATTGCGACGAGTCGGGCAACATCGACCTCGGCGACCTCGCCGCCAAAGCGGCGCAACACGCGGCCACCCTCGCCTGCCTGATGATCACTTACCCATCGACGCAC
The DNA here is from genome assembly GCA_000987445.1 of Candidatus Accumulibacter adiacens. GTDB lineage: Bacteria > Pseudomonadota > Gammaproteobacteria > Burkholderiales > Rhodocyclaceae > Accumulibacter > Accumulibacter adiacens. The sequence goes on from LBIU01000022.1 coordinate 361, forward strand.
GGCGTCTTCGAGGAGTCGGTGCAGGAGATTTGCGCCACCGTGCACGCCCACGGCGGCCAGGTATACCTGGACGGCGCCAACCTCAACGCGCAGGTCGGCCTGACTTCACCGGCGCTGATCGGCGCCGACGTCAGTCACATGAACCTGCACAAGACCTTCTGCATTCCGCACGGCGGCGGCGGTCCGGGAATGGGTCCGATCGGCCTCAAGGCCCACCTGGCGCCGTTCATGGCCAACCACAGCGTGCAACCGGTCAGCGGCCCGCACCAGGGTCAGGGGGCGGTGTCGGCTGCCCCCTGGGGATCGGCGTCGATCCTGCCGATTTCATGGATGTACATCGCCATGATGGGCGGCAGCGGACTGACGCGCGCGACGCAGGTCGCGATTCTCAACGCCAACTACGTCGCCACTCGCCTGCGCCCGCATTACCCGGTACTGTACACCGGCAGCCAGGGCCGGGTGGCGCACGAATGCATCCTCGACATCCGGCCGCTCAAGGCAGCCACTGGCGTTTCCGAGACCGACATCGCCAAGCGCCTGATGGACTACGGTTTTCACGCGCCGACGATCAGCTTCCCGGTCGCCGGCACGATCATGGTCGAGCCCACCGAATCGGAGTCGAAAGCCGAACTCGACCGCTTCATCGCCGCCATGACCGCCATTCGCGAAGAAATCCGCCAGATCGAAGTCGGCCACTGGCCCGCCGACGACAACCCGCTCAAGAACGCACCGCACACCCAGGCCGACATCGTCGACGGTGACTGGAAGCGACCCTATAGCCGCCAGCAAGCGGCCCTGCCGCTGCCCCATGTGGCCGAGAACAAGTTCTGGCCGAGCGTCAATCGCGTGGATGACGTGCATGGCGACCGCCACCTGTTCTGTTCCTGCGTTCCCATCGAAGAGCAAGAGGAGGGCGAAGACAGCGCAGATAGGACGACCTGAAGCGACGCGAGTCGCGTACGCGACTTTCACGGCAAGGGCATTGCCCTGTGGCGTCCGCCAGCACGGCGGCGGCACACACCCGTCGATTTCTGGGTACTTTCTGGGTACACTCCCCCTCCCCTCTACCCCTCCCGAGGAGATTGATCATGAGCGCACCGATCTACGAGTTGTCTGCCGAGCGCCTGGAAGGTGGCGTGCAGTCGCTTGGCGAGTACGCCGGCAAGGTTCTGCTGATCGTCAACACCGCCAGTCATTGCGGCTTCACGCCCCAGTACCAGGGTCTCGAAGACCTCCATATGCGCTATGGCCCACGCGGCTTCGAGGTGCTGGGCTTTCCGTGCAACCAGTTCGGTGCGCAGGAACCCGGCGAAGCCGCCGAGATCGCCAGCTTCTGTCAGAAGAACTATGGCGTCGCCTTCCCGATGTTTGCCAAGATCGATGTCAACGGTGAGCACACCCACCCGCTCTACCGGTATCTGAAGAAAGCCGCTCCCGGCCTGCTTGGCAGCGAGGCCATCAAGTGGAACTTCACCAAATTCCTGGTCAACCGCCAGGGCGAGGTGATTGGACGCTACGCCTCGGCGACTGCGCCGGAGACCATCGCCGAAGACATCGAAGCCCTCCTGTGACGCCAACGCAAGTCACCTCGGTGACGACCCGGGCCCTTGTCCGGCAGGCCTTCTCGACACTCGCCGGCCGGCGCGCCCATGCCAAGGCCTGACTTCAGCGCCATGCTGCGCTGGCCGAACGTACCGAACTGCTACGGCTGGCTGTCGCTCGATCAACGGGGCCGCTGGCGAATGCGCGGCGAAACGCTCACCCATCAAGGCCTCAAGGACTTCCTCAACCGACAGTACGGACACGACGAGCAGGGCAATTACTTCGTCCAGAATGGCCCGCAGCGGGTTTTCGTCGATCTCGACTACACGCCGTGGATCCTGCACCTGGCGGCGCCGGACCGCCTCGAAACGCAGGTCGGAGAAACGGTCAGCGAGCTGCGTGGTGCGGCCATCGACGAGGAGGGCAATCTGCTGCTCGAAATCCCAGCCGGAATCGCGCTGCTCTGCGACCGCGACCTGCCCGCCCTGCTGCCCTGCCTGCGCCTGGCGAACGGTGCAATCGCCGACGACGACGCCCTGCTGGCGGCCATCGAGCCCTCACCGGCAGCGGTCAGCGCGCTGACCCTCGTCTGGCACGAGCAGCACCTGCCGGTGCGCGCGCTGCTCCGCTCCGAGATCCCGCAACGCTACGGCTTCATTGCCTCGCCGCAGGTAGTGCCGCCGGGAGCAGCGCCGTGAAGTTGCGGCAACTTGCTCTCGACGCCTTGCTGTTGAAGACCCCCGACGAAAAGTGCCGCGCACTCGCCAGTCTCTCGCTGAGTGGAGCGGCCACGCTGAGCAGCGACGCCCAGATCGTCAGCACGCCAGATAGCCGCCACCTGACGAGCGAAACCCTTCCCGGCCGCACGGCCCGGCCAGCATTGGTCGCGCCCGCACAACTCGCCAGGCGGCCGGTCACCAGCGTCGAGGGGCGCGCCGCACTGATCCATTCGCTGGCCCACATCGAGCTCAACGCCGTCAACCTGGCGCTGGACATCGTCTGGCGCTTCGACGGCATGCCTGCCGACTTCTATCGCGACTGGATCAGCGTCGCCGGCGACGAGGCACGCCACTTCGCCTTGTTGCACGAACATCTCGCAACGATGGGCTACGCTTACGGCGACTTTTCCGCCCACGACGGCCTCTGGGAAATGGCCGAGCGAACCCGCGAGGACCTCCTGGCACGCCTGGCGCTTGTTCCACGGACGCTCGAAGCGCGCGGCCTCGACGCGGCGCCACCGATTCGCGACAAGCTGCAAGGCGTCGGCGACGAGCGCGGCGCGGCGATCCTGGCCATCATTCTCGCCGACGAGATTGGCCACGTCGCCATCGGCAACCGCTGGTACCGCTGGCTCTGCAGCCAACGCGGGCGGGATCCGGTGAGCAGCTACGCCGAGCTCGCGCAACGCTATCGCGCACCTCGCCTGCGTGGACCTTTCAACCTTGCAGCGCGCCGCGCAGCGGGCTTCGACGAACAGGAACTGGCCGCCTTGCAGGCGTCATGAAGCCGTACCAGAGCATGGGATGGTGACGGTGACCGCGCCACCGCCCTCGTTCGGCCTGGCGCTGCTGCTGACGACGCTGGTCGCCCTCGGCCCCCTGTCCACCGACCTCTACCTGCCGGCCCTGCCTACCCTGGCACGGGTTTTCGCCAGCGATGCGGCCGGCGTCCAGCTGACGCTATCGGTCTTCCTGGCCGGTTTTGCCGTTGGCCAGCTCTTCTACGGACCGCTGTCCGATCGCTTCGGCCGTCGCCCCTTGATGCTCGGCGGACTGGCCATCTACGGCCTGGCGACGATCGCCTGCGTGCTGGCAGAGAGCATCGAGATGCTGATCGCGGCGCGCTTCGTGCAGGCGATCGGCGCCTGCGCGGGCCCGGTTCTCGGCCGCGCCGTCGTCCGTGACGTCTGGGGAGCCACCGAGTCGGCGCGGATCATCGCCTACATGGGCGGCGCGATGGCCGTTGCACCGCTGTTCGGCCCAACGCTGGGTGGCTTTCTGACCGTCCTCTTCGGCTGGCAGTCGAATTTCGTCATCCTGCTGCTTGTTTGCGTGATCCAGCTGATCGCCGTCGCTCGCCTGCTTGGCGAAAGCAACGTCCACCGACACCCGGGGGCGACGCAGCCACGCCAGCTGCTGGCCAACTTCCGCCGGCTGCTTGCCAATCGCTGCTACCTCGGCTACGTGCTGACTTTTTCCTTCTCCTACAGCGCGCTCTTTGCCTTCATCTCCGCTTCATCGTTCGTGCTCAGCGAACGCCACGGGCTGACGCCGCAAGTATTCGGCATGAGTTTCGGTCTGGTCGTCGCCGGCTACCTGCTCGGCTCGGTCGCCTCCGGAAAGCTGGTCAGGCGTTTCGGTGGCGACAGCCTGCTCGCCTTCGGCGCCTGGCTCGGCGCCGTCGCCGGCCTGTGCATGGCCGTGCTGGAGTTCTCGGGCGAAAACAGCATCGCCGCCATCCTCGGGCCAATGTTCTTCTGCACCGTGGCCACCGGCCTGGTAATGCCGAACGCCATCGCCAAGGCACTGGCACCGTATCCGGCAATGGCCGGAGCGGCTTCGGCGCTGATGGGCTTCGTGCAGATGACCCTTGCCGCAGTCGTCGGCATCGTGGTCGGGCACGCACTGTCGGGCGGTGGCGCGGCGCTGGCGGTGGGCGTGGCGCTGTGCACGGCGCTCGCGCCACTGTCCTACATGACGCTGATCCGGCCCCGCCGCGGCGGCTGAGAAGCCCTGCCGCCCCTGCCGGACGCCAGCGCTGATTTCGGCATAAGATAGCGACCTGACGCAACCCCTCGTCGACTTTTTGGGCCAACCGCTTGCTAGCCAGAGAAACCACACCCAGCGCGATCGTCAAATATCTCGATCAGTACGTCATCGGCCAGGAAGACGCCAAGAAGGTTCTCGCCGTCGCCGTGTACTCGCACTATCGAAAAATTGCCACTTTCGCGCAGGACAAGGGCTCGATCGCCAAGAGCAATGTGCTGCTCGTCGGCCCGTCGGGAACCGGCAAGACCTTGCTCTGCGACACCCTGTCGAGGATGCTGAAGGTTCCCTTCGTCACTGCCGACGCCACTTCGCTGGCCCAGACCAAATACGTCAATGAAGAAATCGAGGCCGTCCTGCAACGACTGCTCGACAGGGCCGACGGCACTATCGAGAATGCCCAGCACGGCATCATCTTCATCGACGAAATCGACAAGCTGAAGGCGACCAATACCCAGTCCGGGGCCATCTCCGGCGAGAGCGTGCAGCACGCCCTGCTGAAGATCATGGAAGGTTCGCCGGTCAAGCTCAAGGACAACCAGTACCTCGACACCAGCAACGTCCTGTTCATCTGCGGTGGCGCCTTTGTCGGCATCGAGAGCATCATGGCCAAGACGCATGGCTTCGGATTCATCGCCACCTCGGCCGACGACAACCAGAACATCCTCGATCGGCTGAACAAGCGGGTGAAACCGACCGACCTCTTCGAATTCGGCCTGATTCCGGAGTTCACCGGCCGCCTGCCGGTGGTCGCCAACCTGCACGAGCTGAGCCGAGCGATGCTGGTACGCATCATGAGCGTGCCGAAGAACTCGATCTATCGCCAATACATCGAGATTTTTCGCGGCGAAGGCGTCGACCTGCGCATCGCCCCTAAAGTCTTCGAGCAAATCGCCGAGATCGCCATCGAGTACAAGACCGGCGCGCGCAGCCTGCGCGGCATTTTCGAGGAACTGATCACGCCGATTCTCTACGTCGTGCCCGACCATCCGGAAATCGTCAGGGTTGAAATCGCCTCCCTGTTCGAAGACCCGCGCCTTGTCGGCAGGAAGTGAGCGCGCGGTGGCGATTTCGTCGCTGCCGCCTGCCGAAGCAGGCAGCGCCAGCCGAGCGCATGGCAAACGCGGCACCCGTGCCGCCTTGCGTCTGGCGCTCCTTGCGCTTGCCGCCTATCTGATTTTCTTGTCAGGAATCAGCATGTTCCAGGACAAACTCCTGTATTTCCCGGAGCGGGCCAGCGTTGCCGAAATGGAACGGGCCTCCGGCGGCCTTTCGCCCTGGCCATCGGCGCCCGACTTCCGCGGCCTGCTCGCCGAACCCGACAACCCGGCACACGCCACGGCGATCATTTTCCACGGCAATGCCGGCCATGCCGGTCACCGCCAGTTCTACGCCGGCGTCCTGACACGTCTCGGGCTGCGGGTCATTCTTGCCGAGTATCCAGGCTACGGCCCGCGCCCCGGCGAACTCGGCGAGAAGAGCCTGGTCGCCGACGCCGAACAGACGATCGCCCTGGCGCGGCGCCACTACGACGGACCGCTGCTGGTAATCGGCGAATCGCTGGGCGCCGGCGTGGCGGCGGCCGCCAGCGATGCCCAGCGCGAGCTGATCGCCGGCCTGTTGCTGATCACGCCGTGGGACCGGCTCGAACAGGTCGCCGCTCACCACTACCCTCTCCTGCCGGTGCAGTGGCTGCTGCGCGACCACTACGACAGCGCCGGGCACCTGGCATCGCTCGGACGCCCGGTCATGGTCGCCATCGCCGCCCGGGACAGCATCGTCCCACCGCAGTTCGGCCGCGCCCTCTATGCCGCCCTCGGAGAACCGAAACGACTGGCCGTCATCGACGGCGCCGAACACAACGACTGGTTCGCTCGCCTCGACGACGCCTGGTGGCGAGAAGCGATCGCCTTCCTGTTGTCCGGAGACGCCGCTCCGGCAAACACGGCCAAGGACACCTACCCATAGCAAACGCCGAGCAGGTCAACGCAATCTGCGTAATCTACGTAATCTGAGTAGTCTGCGGACCCACCAAAACTAGCTCTCGCTACCCACTTGCCCCGTGCCACCCGCCACAGGCGCAGGCTTCGTCGTCAAGACCTTGATCAGATCCAGCGGCAAGGGCAGCACGACGGTGGTCGCGCGATCGCCGGCAACCTGCGTCATGGTCTGCAGATAGCGCAGCTGCATCGCCTCCGGCCGCTGTGCCAAACAGGTCGCCGCATCGAGTAGCGCTGCCGCGGCCTGCTTTTCCCCTTCGGCGTGAATCACCTTGGCACGCCTTTCCCGCTCGGCCTCGGCCTGGCGGGCGATGGCCCGGATCATCGACTCGTTGAGGTCGATATGCTTGATTTCGACGTTGGTGACCTTGACGCCCCAGGCGTCGGTCTGCGCGTCGAGGATCTTCTGCACGTCGATGTTCAAGCGCTCGCGCTCGGCAAGCATCTCGTCGAGCTCGTGCTTGCCGAGAACGACGCGCAAGGTCGTTTGCGCGAGTTGTGAGGTGGCCATCAGGAATTGCTCTACCTGGATGATCGCCTTTTGCGGGTCGACGACGCGAAAGAAGACCACCGCGTTGACCTTCACCGAGACGTTGTCACGCGAGATCACATCCTGTGGCTCGACGTCCATGGTCACTACCCGCAGATCGACGCGCACCATCTGCTGAATACCGGGAATGACGATCACCAGGCCAGGCCCCTTGACCTTCCAGAATCGGCCGAGCTGGAAAACCACGCCGCGCTCGTACTCGCGCAGGATGCGCAGCGAGGCGAGCAGCAGAATCAGCAATATCGGCACCAGGACGCCGCCGAGTCCCAGATTGAGGTCGAAAATCATCGTGCTTCTCCTTTCGATGGGGAAAAATCGTCACTGGCCTGCACCTCGAGGGTCAAACCATCGATGCCGCTGATCCGCACCTGCTGCCCGGCGAACAGTGGGCCGCTGGCGCGCACCCGCCAACGCTCGCCATGCACCTGTACCCAGACCTCGTCGCCGTCGACCGAGGCGATTTCACCGCGGGCGCCGATCATCTCCTCGCGACCGCTGACCACTGGCGCGCGACGCGCGCGCAGCGCCATGCCGCCAGCGAGGAAAACCAGTGCCGCGGAACTGGCGGCCAGGCCGAAGAGTAGCGGCAGCGGCACGCCCATGCCCGGGACGTCGTGATCGAAAAGTAGCAGGCCACCGGCAATGAAGGCCGCGACGCCACCGACGCCGAGTACGCCAAAGGTCGGCGTCAGCAACTCGGCGGCCATCAAACCGATGCCCAGAACGATCAGCGCCAAGCCGGCGTAATTGACCGGCAGCATCTGCAGCGCAAACATCGCCAGCAACAGGCAGATCGCGCCGACCGTGCCGGGGACGCCGAAACCCGGCGACGAGAACTCGAAAATCAGGCCATAGATGCCGATCATCATCAGGATCAGCGCGAAACTCGGATTGGCGATGACCGACAGCAGGCGGTGACGTGCATCGGGCAGCACCTCTACCGTCTCCAGACCGCGAGTCGCCAGCGTCAGCTCGCCGCTCTGCATCTGCACGCTGCGCCCGTCGATCTGGCTCAGCAGATCGGGCAGGTCGACGGCGACGACATCGATGACCTTCTCGCGCAAGGCTTCGGAAGCGGTCAGCGTCACCGCTTCGCGCACCGCGCGCTCCGCCCATTCGGCGTTGCGCCCGTGCTGCTGCGCCAGCCCGCGGATGAATGCCGCGGCGTCGTTGATCTGCTTGGTCTTCATCGCATCACCGGACAAGGGTGCCGGCGCGGGAGCCGGCTCGGAAGCCGCGGCGGGTTTGCTGGCCGGCTCGGCAGGCGGAGCGGAGGCAGCCGCCGACTTGGGCGCCGAAGGGGGCGCGCCCGCCGGTGACGGTGAAGACAAGGGCGAAGGTGAATCCGGACGACTCGGTGCCGCACCTGGCAGCCCGATCGATACCGGCGTCGCGGCGCCCAGCGTGGTCGCCGGTGACATCGCCGCGAGATGGCTGGCGTAGAGGATGTAGGTGCCGGCACTCGCCGCACGCGCGCCCTGTGGGCTGACGTAGGCAACCACCGGTACCGGCGAGGCGAGGATGGCCTGGACGATCTGGCGCATGGCGCCATCCAGCCCGCCAGGCGTATCGATCCGCAAGACGACCAGCGGCGCCCCCGCTTCGCGTGCCCGCTGCAGACTGCGCACGACGTAATCGGCACTCGCCGGACCAATCGCGTCCTGTACGCTGAGCACCATCACCGGCTCCGGCGCCAACGCACCCGCCTCGGCGCGAACCGTGCCCGACATCTGCGGAATGCCCGCAGCCCACGCCAGCAAGCCGAGCAGCCAGCAGACCACCCCTCGCCAGTGACCATGACCGCCAGCGTTAGCACCAGCGGTCGAGCGCCGCCTTTCGTGACAACTGAACAGCGCCTTCATCTGCCTCCTCTCCCTATCGGAATGCCGTAATTGGCCACATTTCAAAGTAGCCCAAAGCGGCCGTACGCGCTCTCATTTTTCCCCGACGCGAACACCCCAAACTGCGCTACCATCGCCAGAGCCAACCCGACTGACGCTACCCGACCCTACTTTGTGGCGGCGGTTCCCTTCGCGAAACAGGAGGATGACGCAATGATTCTCGAACAGATCGCCACTGGCGGCTGCCAGTCCTACCTCGTCGGCTGCGACGACACCAGTACGGCGGCGCTGATCGATCCGGAGATCAGCCAGATCGATCATTATCTGGCGCTGGCCGCTCGCGATGGCTTGCGCATCCGTTATCTGATCGACACCCATACCCACGCCGACCACTTCTCGGCGACCCGGCAACTGGCGCTGAAATTGGCCGTGCCGGTGCTGATGTACCGAACGAGTGCCGCGCCCTTCGTGGATATGCGCATCGCTGACGGCGAGATGGTGATGCTCGGGCGGCTACGCTTGCAGGTGATGCACACGCCCGGCCACACCAGCGACTCGATGTGTCTGCAGATCGAGGACAGCGTATTCACGGGAGACACCCTGCTGATCGGAGGAACGGGCCGCACCGACCTGCCAAGCGGCGATCCGGAAGCCCTGTACGATAGCCTCTTCGAACGCCTCCTCAAGCTCGAGCCAGGCCTCAAGGTCTTCCCGGCGCACGACTACAAGGGCCGGCAAAGCTCGACCATCGGCGAGGAAATCGCCAGCAACCCGCGCCTGCAGAAACGTGACCGTGCCGCTTTCGTCGACATGATGCGCGAGCTCAATCTGTCGATGCCCAGGCATGTCACCGAGGCCCTGCGCACCAACATGAGCGGCGGCAAGTCGGTTGCCCAGTTGCTCGCCGAAGCCGCGGCCCGAGTTCCGTTCATGTCGCTGGAGGCGCTCAAGGCGCGCGTCGAAGCGGCCGACGAAGAGCTGATCGTCCTCGATGTGCGCGAGCGCGAGGCTTACGAAAGCGGTCACGTTCCTGGCGCCCGCCTGCTACCGCGCGGTCAGCTCGAGTTGCGGGTCAACCAGGTGCTGCCAGACCCGACGCGACGCATCCTCACCTGCTGCGAACTGGGCCAGGTGTCGACACTGGCCGCTGCCACCCTGCGCGAGATGGGCTTCCCGCACGTGGTGGCCCTCGACGGCGGCATGAAGGCGTGGCGAGTAGCGGCGTATCCGTTGAACTCGGGGCAAGAACCGTAGGTCAACCTTCAAATGCAAATTGGCAGGTACGTGCAGTGGTCCCCGCTGCTGACTTCCTCTGTTTCGCCCGGCGTTCTTCCGCTGCTTTTCCCGAGTTTCCCCACCGACCGTAGAAAGGAGCAAACCATGGGCCTGCACATCGGCGACGAAGCGCCGGACTTTACTGCCCCGACCACCGAAGGCACGATTCATTTCCACGAATGGATCGGAGACAGCTGGGCAATCCTCTTCTCGCACCCCAAGGACTTCACGCCGGTGTGCACCACCGAACTGGGCTACCTCGCCCGCCTCAAGCCGGATTTCGACAGCCGCAACACGAAAGTCATCGGCCTGTCGATCGACAGCGTGGAGGACCACAAGCGCTGGGCCGGCGACATCGCAGAAACGCAGGGCACGGCGCTGAACTATCCGCTGATCGGCGATACCGAGCTGGTCGTCGCCAAGCTCTATGACATGATTCACCCCAACGCCAGCGGCAACGCGGCGGGGCGCACGGCGGTCGATAACGCCACCGTGCGTTCGGTGTTCCTGATCGGCCCGGACAAGAAGATCAAGCTGACGATGACCTATCCGATGAGCGCCGGACGCAATTTTGCCGAGGTCCTGCGCGCGCTCGATGCCATCCAGCTCAACGCCAAGCACAGCGTCGCCACGCCGGTCAACTGGCGTCCGGGAGAAGACGTGATCATTCCGACCTCGGTTTCCGACGAAGCCGCCAAGGCCAAGTATCCCAACGGCTGGAAAACGCTCAAGCCCTACCTGCGTGTGGTCACCCAGCCCGAGTAAGAAACAGACAGAGCGGCGGCCGGAAACGCAGCACGCGCGACCGCGCCGCCAGCCAAACAACCCGCAGACGGCAAGCGTCGCCGCGACGAAGCCGTCAGCCGCCTGGCGAAGCCAGCCAGCGTCGCAGCCACGCACTGCCGGCGTCGACGGCCACCGAGAGCAAGAGCATGGCCGCGATTACCGTGCTCGCCTGCGGGTACTGAAACAGCGACAGCTTGACGTAGAGCAGCTGCCCAAGGCCGCCAGCGCCGACAAAGCCGAGAATGGCCGCCATGCGGATGTTCATTTCCCAGCGGTAGAGCGAATAGGCGATGAGCTGCGGCGACACTTCCGGCAAGGTCCCGTAGAGGAAGGCACTAGCGGACGGCGTACCGGCTTCGAGCAAGGCGTCACGAGGCCTCGGCGGCGCGTTCTGCAGGGCCTCGGCGAACAGGCGCCCGAGCACGCCGCTGGTATGCAGCGCCAGTGCCAGAATCCCGGCGAAGGGCCCGAGGCCCGCCGCCAGCGCCATCAGCGTGGCCCATACCAGCTCCGGCACCGAGCGCAGCGCGTTGAGCAGGAAGCGCGTCAACTGCTCGAACGCCTGCCCGTAGCGCCCCGACGCCGGCAAGGCCAGCAGCAGGCCGGCGGCTGCGGCAAGCAGCGTCCCGAGAGCGGAGATGGCGACGGTTTCCAGCGCGCCCCAGGCAACGCTTGCCAACCAGTCAGGCGAAAGGTCGAGCGGGAAGAAGGCGCCGAAATAGGCGGCCATCGACGCCAGCGCCGCCGCTGACAGCAGCGCGGCAAGCCCCAGATCCAGCCACAGGTAGCTGGCCAGCAAGGCGCTGCCAAGCAGCAGCAACCACAACGAGCTCCGTCTGCCGAAGGCCAGAGCGCCGGCACGTCCATCGGTCTCGCCCAGCTGCCGGCGCAGCAGGCCGGAGAGCGCATCGGCAGCCAGCACCAGCACCAGGAAAGTAAGCAGGATGCTCGCCGCTTCGCTGCCATTGAGCATGCGCATCGATTGGTCCATCAGCTGGCCGAGCCCACCGGCACCGACAAAACCCATCACCACCGAGGCCCGCACCGCGCATTCCCAGCGATAGACGGTGTAGGAGGTCAGCTCCTGCGCGGCGCCGGGAAGCAGGCCGTAACACAGGGCCTGCAGGCGACTGGCACCGGCTTCGAGCAGCGCCCGCGCCGGCCGGCTGTCGCCCGATTCGAGGATTTCCGCGTACACCTTGGCCAGCATGCCGCCGTACGTCAGTCCAAGCGCCAGGACGCCGGCCGCCGGCCCAAGTCCGAAGACGCGCACGAAGAGCAGCGCCCAGACCAGCTCCGGCAGGCCGCGCAGCACGACCAGCACGACGCGCAAGGCCGCCCGCAGCCACTCGCCGCGGCGGCGCCCCGGTCCCGGACCAATGCGCGAAACCGACAAGGCCTGCGTGGTGGCCATCGCCAGAGGCACGGCGAGCACGAAAGCCAAGGCGATGCCCGCGGTGGCAATGGCCAGCGTCTCCAGCGTCGCGCGGCCGAGATGGGCGAGAAACTCGCCCCCAACTGCGGGCGGCAGGAAAGCGGCCAGAAAACCGCCCATCACGCGCAGGTTCTGGGCTTCGAAGAGGGTCCACGGATGAAATTCGCCGATCACCCCCAGCGGCCAGAGAATGACGATCGCCAGCAGCAGAGCGGCCGCCCGCCCGGGCGCTGCCGGGTCGCGCGGGTGTTTCACCGCCAGCAGGTGCCGCGCGGCGGCAGGCCTGCAGCCCGCGCCGGCAAGCTCATGCCCGCAGGCTCGCCAGCGAGCAGCGGCAGGCCGCCGCCTTCGGTGGCGTAGAGCTCGCTCAACAGCGCATCGTCGACCGCGGCGACTGGCAGGTCGAAAACGATCCGCCCGTCACGCATGCCGACGATGCGCGGAAAGCACGAGCGCGCCAGGTCGACGGCATGCAGACTGGCGACCAGCGTCGCACCGCGCGCCGCGGCGTCGCCACACATGACCTGCACGGTCTGCAGCGCCAGCGCCGGGTCGAGGGCCGAGACCGGTTCGTCGGCGAGCACCAGTTGTGCCTGCTGATAAAGCACCCGGGCAATGCCGACACGCTGCAGCTGCCCGCCCGAGAGCCGGTCGCAGCGATCGAAGAGGCGTTCGCCGAGCTCCAGCCGCAGCAGTGCCGCACGCGCACCGGTGATGTCGGCCGGATAGAGCAGCGAGGCCATTCCCTTCCACCACGGCCATTGCCCGAGGCGACCAGCGAGCACCGCGGTCACCACCCGCTGCCGCGGCGGTAGCGGCGGCGCCTGATGGGCAACAGCGATGCGTGCGCGCAAGCGGCGCAGCTCGGCCGCCGATAGCGCCCACGGATCGCCCCCGAGCAGATCGATACGCCCTCTCGTCGGGCGCAGGGCGGTGCTGATCAAACGCAGCAGCGTCGTCTTTCCGGCCCCGGAGGGACCAACGATGGCCAGCTGTTCGCCAGCCTCTGCCGCCAGGGCGATGTCGCGCAGGGCGACGAAGCCGTTGCTGTGCGTCAGCTCAGCGTCATGCAGGCGAAACAAGCCGCCTACTTCAGCAGACCAGCCGCCTTCGCTGCCTGCTCGATCCCGGCGTAGTTTTCTTTCTTCGTCGGGATGAATTTCGTGGCCCTTTGCAGGCCGAGGATCTCGGCATGCTCGGGATTGCTGGCGTCGAGCTTCAGGAAGGCCGCTTCGATCTTCTTGATCAGGAGCGGATCGAGATCGCCGCGCACTGTCCAGTTGTAGTCGAAGTAAGGCGGCGTCGTGGCAATCACGCGGACCTTCGCATCGACCTTCTTCTGATCGATCAGCTTGGCCCAGACCGAGGCATTGAGGACCCCGGCGTCGGCTTTGCCGGAAGCGACGAAGGCCACCGTGGCATCGTGTGCGCCCGAGAAAGCGACCTTCTTGAAATCGCTGTCGGCGTCGATCCCGTCCTGCAGCAGGAAGTAGCGCGGCATCAGATGACCAGAAGTCGACGACGGCGAGCCAAAGGCAAAGACCTTGCCCTTGGTATCGGCCAGGGTCTTGATGTTCGGATCGGCCGTAATGAACTTGGAGGTAAAGCGGGCGTCTTCCTCGCGCTGAACGAGCGGGATGGCTGTGCCCTTGGTGCGAATGTTCGCCTGCACGAAGGTAAAGCCACCAAGCCATGCCAGATCGAGCTTGTCACTGGCCAGCGCTTCGACGACCGCCGCGTAGTCGGAGACCGGCACGAAGGCGACCTTCATCCCCAGCTGGTTCTCGAGATACTTGCCGAGCGGCGCGAATTTGCGCTGGAGTTCGGTTGGCGCCTCGTCGGGAATCGCCGATACGCGCAGGACCGTGTCAGCGTCAGCAGCCACAGCGGTGTTGAAGAAAGTGCCAGCCAGCGCACAGACGAGCGCGCTCTTGAGCGCCAGACGGCGCGAGAAGTGAATCATGAGAACTCCCTGTAAAGACCCGCCACGGCACGGAGTGGGCCGCAGCTTGAACGCGGCCAGGCGTCGAGACGCGATGGCCGCTAGCAATAACCGAAGCGGTACCTAGACCGCCGGCGGACTATAGCCGGGCCCACCCGATCAATCAAGGGAGCGCGGACTTGCCGTTGTCGCGATCGGCCCTGACGGCTGACTCGGAAGCGAGGGCCACACAGCGGGCCGCCAGGATTTCGGTCGGGTCGAGCAGAGCAATGGATGGCCCTGTAGCCAGCTTGATGGAGATCAGCGGCAGCTCGGTACAGCCAAGTATGACCGCCTCGGCCCCCTGTTCGGCGAGGTGGTCGATCGCCGTCGCCAGGTGGTCGCTGCACAGGCCAGAGGTGAACCCCGCCTTCACTCCCCGTTCGCCGTAGATCGCCTGCATGACCAGATCCTGGACCTCTTCCTCGGGAACCAGCAACTGCAGGCCGGCCGCCTCGGCGACTTCGCGATACACCCCACTGGCTACCGTCCCCGAGGTCGCCAGCAGCCCGACGCGTCTGACGGCGGGCAGTTGCGAGCGGACATGCTGTACGACTTCCGAGAGCATGTTCACGATCGGAATGCTGAGGTAAGGCTGGATGCGGTCGACGAAGGCATGTGCCGTGTTGCAGGGAATGGCCACGGCGTTCGCGCCCCCCGCTTCGAGCTGCTTGCAGGTGGCGAGCAGCGAGATCGTCGGGTCGGCGCCGCTGCCGATCAAGTTCGCGGTGCGATCCGGAATCTGCGGATTCTGCTCGACCATCATCTTGATGTGGTCCTGGTCGCGCGCGGCGCCGGTCAGGCGCACGACCTTGTGCATGAAATCGACCGTCGCCGCCGGTCCGACACCACCCACCACGCCGAGCTTGAACTCGCGCAGCGGCGGCGCCGTTTCACAGCCCAGCGAATACTCGGCATAGAGTAGATTGGAATCGATCACCGGCACGGCCACCAGCGGACGCAGCGACTCGATGAGCACCGGTACTTCGGTCAGGCCCGGGACGACGATTTCTGCGCCCTTGGCGACCAGGCAGCGGCAAGCTTCGGCGAGCAGTTCGACGCACTCACCGCCGTGGTGTCCCGCTCGCACTCCGCCGGGACCATAGATGGCGCGCATCAGCTGGTCGGACTGAACCGCTGCATCCGGGTAGACGATCTGGTACCGGGCGCCCAGCTCGCGTTCGAAGATCCCGGAATTCCGCACGTAGGTGGAGGTCAGTACGCCGATCGTTCGCAGCGCCGGATGCTCACGCGCCAGCCCGTCGCGCAGCGCGTCGAAGAGGCTGATCACGCGCATGTCGAGCTCCGGCGTGATCTCGCGCAGGAAGGTATGCGAGACGAAGCACGGCACCAGGGCGGTATCGATGCCGCGCGCCTCCATCTCCTTGAGCGTGTTGTAGACGTAGAACTTGCGCCGGCTCGGATTGTAGGTCTCGTCGGCAACACCCGGCCCGCTGTCGAAGTGCCGCTGCTCGAAAGCGATATCGACGTCGCGCAGCTCCGGATTGCGCTGCGTCGCGCCGATCATCTTCAGCAGCAGGTCCGCTCCCGCGATCACCCCGAGGCCGCCGACCACGCCGTAGCGGTGCTTGGCCGAAGCCTTGCCCTCATTGGCCGACGCAAATTGCCGTTTGCTCATCTCGTACCCGCAAAGGTGAAGGCTGCGCAGAGGGGCAGGACACGACCCGCCCCTCCCACAGCTCAAGTGGTGGGTGGCGAGGGACGCGCCGCGACCGCTTCCTTGCCCGCTTTTGCACCCGTTTCCGCACTCGTTTCCGGGGCGCCAACGACATCGGCGTCGGCGCGGAGCACATGGGCTCGGTTGTAGACCGTCTCGTCGAGTTGTCCCTCGCTGCGGGCAACCACGCAAGCGACCGCGCAGTCGCCGGTGACGTTCAGCGCCGTACGGGCCATGTCGAGGATGCGGTCGATACCGGCAATGATCGCCACCCCCTCTAGCGGCAAGCCGACCGAGGTCAGCACGAGAGAAAGCATGATCAGGCCGGCCCCGGGAACACCCGCCGTTCCAATCGACGCCAGGGTGGCGGTAAGGATGATCGTCAGGTACTGGCCGGTATTCAGATCGACGCCGTAGGCTTGCGCGATAAAGATTGCACAGACTCCCTGATACAAGGCCGTGCCATCCATGTTGATGGTCGCGCCGAGGGGCAACACGAAGCTTGAAACGCTCCGCGACACACCGAGGTTGCGTTCGCAGGACATCATCGTCACTGGCAGCGTTCCCGAACTCGAGGTACTGGTGAAGGCGACCATCATCGGTTCGACGGCGCCCTGGAAATAGCGGACCGGATTGAGGCCGGCGAGGAACTTGACCAGTCCGACATAGACCACCAGCGCGTGAACGACGCAGCCGAGATAGACCATGGCAATGACTTTCGCCAGGGGCGCCAGAACGTCCATCCCGTAAGTACCGGCGACCCAGGTCATCAGTGCGAAGACGCCATAGGGGGCGAAGGAGATGACGATCGACGTCAGCTTGTAGATCACCTCGGCAGCCGACTCGAAGAAATTGCGCACGTGCCTGGCCGCGTCTCCCGCGAGCGTGATCGATATGCCGACAAAGAGGGCGAAAACGATGATCTGCAGGACATTGCCTTCGGCAAAGGCAGCCATCGGGTTGGTCGGCACGAGGCCGAGAATCGTATCCACTGCGGTCGGCGCCTCTTTTACGGCAACGGCCTTGCCCGCCCCAAGGTCGATTCCGACACCCGGTTCAAAAATCGTCGCCAGCACCAGACCGATGGTGATTGCCACCGAGGTCGTGCCCAGATAGAGGGCGATGGTCTTGAGGCTGAGGCGGCCCATGGTCGACAAATCGCGCAGCGAAGCCACTCCGGTGACCAGGGACACGAAGATCAGCGGCACGATCAGCATCTTGATGCCGCGGATGAACAGATCGCCGACCGGCTTGATGCTCTTGGCAACATCGGCGTTGCCGGTCTGGTTAAGGACCACGCCAAAGACCAAGCCTAGCGTCAGGGCAATGAAAATCTGTTTCCAGAGCTGCATGCCCGTCCAGAATGCAAACATCCCACGGCGGGCGCTTGTCGGTGAATTCCCCATCGTTTCCTCCTGATCTGCGCTCGGAGCCTCCGAGCCCTGGTTAACGGTCATGACCGGTCGAGATACCCCAGACCATGATGGTCATGACCGTTTTCCCTTCTTCCCCCACCCATCTTCCGCAAGGGGAGAAGGGAGCTTCGTGAGTCGCTTGCGCGACCTTCACGTTGACGGCAGGTTATACGCAGCGGCCAACGCCCCGTCCAGTTCCGTTTTCTTCGCGGCCATGCAAATTTTGCATGAGCTCGCGGCTTCCCGATTACCATGTAGAGCACGGCTCCCTTGTGTGACGCCCTGGGGTGCTGGCTGACGGAGACGCGCATGGAAGTAAACTGGCTCGAAGATTTTCTGACCCTGTCGATCACCCGCAATTTCTCGCGTGCGGCCGAGTTGCGCAACGTCACGCAGCCGGCCTTCAGTCGGCGAATCCGCAATCTCGAATACTGGGTCGGCGCAGTGCTCGTTGATCGAAGCCTCTTTCCGATCGCCCTGACCCCCGCCGGCGAGGCCTTCCGCAAGACCGCCCAGGAGACGCTCGACAGCTTGCGCAATGGTCGCGAGGAAGCACAAGGGCTGATGCCCAAGTCCGCGGAAATCGTCGCCATCGCTGCCTCACACACCATCGCCGTGAGTTTCTTCGCCGAGTGGCACGCCGAGTTGCAGGCCAACACCGGCGCGATCAAGGCACGCGTCATAGCCGACAATGTTGCCGGCTGTGTCGAAGCCTTGATCACCGGGCACTGCGACCTGATGCTGGCGTACAGCAGCGCCGCACTGCCGACGCTGGCCCAGATGAACCGCTACCCCTCCGCCGCGCTGGCCAGCGAACGATTGGTACCGGTCAGCGCACCGGAGAGCACCGGCTCGGCGCGTTTCACCCTGGCCGGCAGGGAGACGCTCCCCTATCTCTGTTATCCGAGCAACAGCTACCTCGGCCGCCTGACCGCAGCGGTGATCGATCGCGAGGAGCTCTCGGGAAGGCTGGATTTTCGCTATGAATGCTCGATGTCCGACGTCCTCAAGAGCGGCGTACTCGCCGGTGCCGGGATCGCGTGGATTCCCGAACTCGCCGTGCGCGACGAACTGGCCGCCGGCGCCCTGGTTTACGCGGGCGACGACCGGCATACGGCCACGTTGGGGATTTCACTCTATCGCCAGGCAGAGCTCAGTCGTCCGGAGGTCGAAAGAATCTGGAATGCCTGCCTCGGAGCGTCGGCAAGCTGATTGCCGAACGGGCAGACGATCGCCCCGCCCGAGGCCCATGCAGCAGCGGCATCGACAATTCCAAAACAGCATCATGTCGACGCCCACCGCAGACGACAATCAGCCGTTCTTTCACACGGACCGCTCCCATGCCCT
>LBIU01000218.1 GCA_000987445.1 Candidatus Accumulibacter adiacens
GATCTGACCATGGCCAAGACCGCTGGAAAAGTTCGTAAGAAAGTCAAGGTAAAGAAGAACGTAGCTGAGGGCGTCGCCCATATTCACGCGTCGTTCAACAATACCATCATTACCATTACCGACCGCCAGGGTAACGCGCTGTCGTGGGCTACCTCGGGCGGCGCCGGCTTCAAAGGCTCGCGCAAGAGCACGCCGTTCGCGGCGCAGGTGGCTGCTGAGGCGGCTGGCAAGGTGGCTGTCGAGTGCGGCGTCAAGAACCTCGAAGTGCGCATCAAGGGCCCTGGCCCTGGGCGTGAGTCTTCGGTGCGTGCGCTAAACGCGCTTGGCATGAAGATTACGGCGATCACCGATGTGACGCCGGTCCCGCACAACGGCTGCCGTCCGCCGAAGAAGCGTCGGATTTAAGGAGAAGATAGAGTGGCTCGCAACCTAGATCCGAAGTGCCGTCAGTGCCGCCGCGAAGGCGAAAAGCTGTTCCTGAAGGGTGAGAAGTGCTTTACCGACAAATGCGCCATTGAGCGTCGCTCTTACGCGCCAGGGCAGCACGGCCAGAAGTCGGGGCAACGCCTCTCCGACTATGGCGTACACCTGCGCGAGAAGCAGAAAATCCGCCGTATCTATGGCGTCCTCGAAGGGCAGTTCCGCAAAGTATACAAAGAGGCAGACCGGCGCAAGGGCGTGACCGGTGAGGTGCTTCTGCAGTTGCTGGAGGCGCGCCTGGATAGCGTTGTACATCGCATGGGCTTCGCTGCGTCGCGTTCGGAGTCCCGCCAGCTGGTCAGGCACAATGGCATGCTGGTGAATGGCCGGCGGGTCAATATTCCCTCTTACCAAGTCCGTCCAGGCGATGTCGTCGAGGTCTGCGAGAAGGCGAAGGCGCAGCTGCGGGTCAAGGCGTCACTTGCCGCTGCCGAATCGCGAGGCTTTCCCGAGTGGGTAGAAGTGGACGCCAAGGCGCTCAAGGGCACCTACAAGGCGCATCCGGAACGCAGCGAACTGCCGCCAACGATCAATGAGAGTCTGGTCATCGAACTCTACTCGAAGTAGTAGTGGCTAGGCTTGACGGCATCAGGCAAAGGACAGTACATGCAAAGCAGTGGACTATTTAAACCGCGCATCATCGATGTGCAGAGCTTGTCGCCGGTGCATGCGCGGGTGGTCATGGAACCGTTTGAACGCGGTTACGGACATACCTTGGGCAATGCGCTGCGGCGGATTCTGCTCTCTTCGATGCCGGGCTACGCGTTGACCGAGGTGAGCATCGATGGTGTCCTCCACGAGTACTCGTCGATGGACGGCGTTCAGGAGGATGTCGTCGATATCCTGCTCAACCTCAAGGGCGTGGTCTTCAAGTTGCACAATCGCGAGGAAGTCGTTGTCCGTCTTGCCAAGGAAGGCAAGGGTGTGGTGCGTGCGGCGGATATCGAGGTCTCTCACGATGTCGAGATCATCAACCCGGAGCACGTCATCGCGCACCTTTCGGCCGGTGGCAAGCTGGCCATGGAAATGAAGGTGGAGCGGTCGCTCGGCTATTTGGCGGGCAATCTTCGCGACGTTGGCGAGGGCGGAAAAAGCATCGGCAAGCTGGTTCTCGACGCTTCCTTCAGCCCAGTCCGTCGGGTCAGCTATACGGTCGAGAGCGCTCGGGTCGAGCAACGCACCGACCTTGACAAGCTGATCATGGAAATCGAGACCAACGGAGCGATTGAACCGGAAGAAGCGATTCGCACCGCGGCCCGCATTCTGATGGAGCAACTGTCGGTGTTCGCCGATCTTGCCGGAACGGCCTTGCCCGTCGAGTATCAGAAGACGGTGCAGGTCGATCCACTACTGCTGCGCCCGGTGGATGACCTCGAGCTGACCGTGCGTTCGGCGAATTGTCTGAAAGCGGAAAACATCTACTATATTGGTGATCTGATTCAGCGGACCGAGAACGAGCTGCTCAAGACGCCGAATCTCGGGCGCAAGTCGCTTAACGAAATCAAGGAAGTGCTGGCCGCACGCGGCCTGACGCTTGGCATGAAGCTTGAGAACTGGCCACCGGCCGGGCTCGAAAAATAAGTCGCCGGACAAGAACAGGAAGGAATTGATATGCGTCACCGTTTGGGTCTTCGCAAACTGAATCGTACCAGCGCCCATCGGCTGGCGATGTTGCGCAATATGACTGTATCGCTGCTGCGTGAGGAGGTCATCAAGACCACCTTGCCCAAGGCAAAGGAACTTCGCCGTGTGGTCGAGCCGATCATCACCCTTGGCAAGAAGCCGAACCTTGCCAATCGACGCCTGGCGTTTGACCGCCTGCGTGACCGTGACATGGTGGTCAAGGTGTTCGACGAGCTCGGTCCGCGTTTCGCGACGCGCAATGGCGGCTATCTGCGGATTCTGAAGTGTGGTTTCCGTGTCGGTGATAATGCGCCGATGGCGTTGGTCGAATTGCTGGACCGGCCTGAAGGCGAGCCTTCTGCAGAAGCTGCCGAGTAGCGCTTGGCCAGTCCGGCGGCGTATCGCTACACCGCAGCGAAAAAAAACCAGGTTCTGCCTGGTTTTTTTTCGCCTGCGTGACGAGGGTCCGCTCGAGCGCTGGCCAAGCGCGGGGCTCCTGGCCGGCGGGAGTGCTGCGGGTGCTAGGCAGGCGTTGGTGCGGTCTCCTCCAGCTGCTGCAGCTCCCACATCTGGGCGTAGAGGCCGTTGGCCTGCAACAGCTGCGGGTGGGAGCCGCGCTCTACGATACGCCCGCCATCCAAGACCAGGATCTGGTCGGCATTCATGATCGTCGACAGGCGGTGGGCGATGACCAGCGTGGTCCGCCCTCGGGCGGCGTTGTCGAGGCTGGCCTGGATCGCCTTTTCGGTCTTCGAGTCCAGCGCCGAGGTGGCTTCATCAAAGATCAGCACGGGTGGGTTCTTGAGCAGCGCGCGGGCGATCGCCACCCGCTGCTTTTCGCCCCCGGAGAGTTTCAGGCCGCGCTCGCCGACGCGGGTTTCGTAGCCATCGGGGAGCAGTTCAACGAAACGCGCCAGTTGGGCCGCTGCCGCAGCGGCCAGGACCTCTTCGCGGCTGGCGTCCGGGCGGCCGTACTGAATGTTGTAATAGATGCTGTCGTTGAAGAGGACGGTGTCCTGCGGAACGATGCCGATCGCGGCCCGCAGACTGGCTTGCGTGAGCTGTCTCAAGTCGGCGCCGTTGGCCAGGATCTGGCCGCTACTGACGTCGTAGAAGCGATACAGGAGGCGCGCAAGGGTCGATTTTCCGGAGCCGGACTCGCCGACCACGGCGACGGTACCGCCGGCAGGGATGGTGAAATCGATACCGTGCAGAATCTGGCGGTTCGCCTCGTAGAAGAAATCGACGGCGCAGAATCTGACCTGCAGCGGACCAGGGGCTAGCGCGCTGGCTGTTGGCGCGTCGGCGATTTCGCGGTTGACTTCGAGCAGACCGAACATGCGCTCGATGTCGGTCAGCGACTGGCGGATTTCCCGGTAGACCACGCCAAGGAAGTTGAGTGGCATGTAGAGCTGAATCAGGAAGGCATTGACCAGTACCAGGTCGCCGATGGTCATCGTGCCATCGACGACGCCGGCGGCAGCTCGCCACATCATTGCCGTCACCCCCAGGGCGATACTCACCTGCTGACCAAGGTTCAACCAGGAAAGCGAGAGGCGGCTTTTCGTCGCGGCGTCCTCCCAGTCGCGCAGTTGTCGGTCGTAGCGCTGCGCCTCGAAGTCTTCGTTGTTGAAGTACTTGACGGTCTCGTAGTTGATCAGGCTATCGATGGCGCGCGTATTTGCGGCCGAGTCGGTCTCATTGACTCTTCGTCTGATGGCAATTCGCCAGTTGCTCACTTTCACCGTGAACACCACGTAGGCGCCTAGGGAAGCCAGGGTAATCAGGACGAAGACGCTATCGTAGCGCGCGAACAGGATGGCCAGCACGAGGCCGATTTCGACCAACGTCGGGAGGATCGAGTAAAGGGTATAGCTGATCAGGTTGGAAATCGAACGGCTGCCACGTTCGATATCGCGTGACACCCCTCCCGTTTCGCGATGGAGGTGAAAGCGTAGCGACAGCGCGTGCAGGTGGCGAAAGACTTCCAGCGCGATGCGTCGCACGGCGCGTTGCGTGACCCGCGCAAAGAGGATCTCGCGCAACTCCGTAAACAGGGTGCTGGAAAAACGCAGCGCGCCGTACAGGGCGAGGAGCATGGCGGGCAGAACCAGCGCCTGCTGCTCGCTGCTCAGCGCATCGATCATGTCCTTGAAAACCAGGGGCACCGCGACATTGGCCAGCTTGGCGCTGAACAGGCAGGAAAGTGCCAGCACGACACGCCACTTGTACTGCCACAGGTACGGAACGAGTTTGTTCAGCGTCAGCCAGAGGTGAGTGTCGGCGGGGGGTGGGCGATCGAGAGCAGCGGTGGAAGTGGCTGAACGGCGCATGTGAGTGAGGAACTGGTGTGGTTGGCCAGCGCTGCAGTATGCCTGTTGTTGGCGCGGGAGGCTGCGAGGCGGAGGCAGAAAGATCAAAAAGGGCTTGCATTTGCCAGCAGCTCACCCTAAGATTCAAACGAACGTTTGAACTAGGCTTGGGCGTAGCTGCCCGTTTCGTGCCTGCCGATTCCTCGAAGCACTCCCGTGCGAATATCCTGGGGCCAGCGATCCTATGTCCGACCAGAAGAGCAATCACGATACGCGCGAACGCATCCTGGATGTCGCCGAGCGGCTGTTCATGGCGCACGGTTACGAAGGGACCTCGATGCGCATGATTACCACCGGGGCTGAGGTCAATCTGGCGGCGGTCAATTACCATTTTGGGTCCAAGGAAGCCTTGCTGCGCGAGGTTTTCCGGCGTCGGCTCGGATGGCTAAATCGCGAGCGGCTGCAGGTGCTCGACGCACTCGAGTCGGAGGCCGCAGGCGCGCCGCTGAAACCCTCGCAGATCCTCGAAGCCTTTTTTGGCACGCTCTTGCGCATCGGCGAGGATTCCTCCCTTGGCGGCATGACCTTTCTTCGCCTGCTTGGTCGTACCTTGACCGAACCGGCGGAGTTCATCCGCACCTTCTTCGCCAGCGAGTATGCGGAGGTCATCGATCGCTACAAGCAGGCGCTGTTCACGGCCCTGCCCGACGTCCCGAAAGCCGAGATTGTCTGGCGCCTGCATTTCATGCTCGGTGCCATGTCTTACGCGATTGCCGGCACCGACGTGTTGCGGGTGGTCACCGGCTGTGAGTTGGGCGACCTGGCGGGCGAGGGCACGGCGGACGCTGTCGACGATCCCGCGCTGGCCCGCCGCCTTGCGCAGCGCTTGATGCCTTTTCTGCTCGGTGGTCTGCGCGCCCCACTGCCCTTGGGCCTGGAATCACGGACTTTTTCACTCGCCTCGTCCAGCGAAGACGATGCGCAAGCCCAAACCCCGAATCACTTACAGGAGAAACAGTCATGATCATCACGATCATCACGCTGCTCATCGGAATCACGCTGGTGAGCATTGCCGTACTGCTCAGCGTTCGTCCGTGGCGGCAGGCGCTGATCAGCCGTCGCGTTTTCGCCACCTACAAGCGCATCTTGCCGCAGATGTCGGACACCGAACGCGAAGCGCTCGAAGCCGGTACGGTCTGGTGGGACGGTGAACTGTTCCGCGGCGATCCCGACTGGAACAAGTTGCTCGCCTACCCGGTACCGACGCTCAGCGCGGAAGAGCAGTCCTTCATGGACCATGAAGTGGCGCAGGCCTGTTCGCTGGTCGATGACTGGAAGGTAACGAGCGAAGACTTCGACATGTCGCCGGAGGCGTGGCAATACATCAAGGACAAGGGCTTTCTCGGGATGATCATTCCGAAGAAGTACGGCGGCCTGGAGTTTTCGGCGTTCGCGCATTCGCAGATCGTCACCAAATTGTCGACCCGTTGCTCGGCCTTGTCGGTGTCGGTGATGGTGCCCAACTCCCTCGGCCCGGCCGAACTTCTTCTGCACTACGGTACCGATGCGCAGAAGAATCACTATCTGCCGCGATTGGCCAGAGGTGTCGAGGTGCCGGCTTTCGCGCTGACCAGCCCCTGGGCGGGCTCAGACGCCGGCTCGATCCCCGACGTCGGCATCGTGTGCAAGGGCCTCTGGAAGGGCCAGGAAGTGGTCGGCATGCGGGTGACCTGGGACAAGCGCTACATCACGCTGGGCCCCGTATGCACCCTCCTTGGCCTTGCCTTTCACCTCTACGATCCCGATGGCCTGCTCGGCGACAAGAAGCATCTCGGTATCACCTGCGCGCTGGTCCCACGCGACACGCCGGGTGCCGACATTGGCCGCCGCCACGTGCCCTTGAACGCGATGTTCATGAACGGTCCGACGCGCGGCAAGGACGTGTTCATGCCTCTGGACTACGTGATCGGCGGTCCGGCGATGGTCGGGCAGGGCTGGCGGATGCTGATGGAGTGTCTGGCCGCGGGTCGTTCGATCTCGCTGCCGTCGTCGAATGCCGGTATGGCGCAGCTGACGGCACGCACGGTCGGCGCGTATGCGCGTGTTCGTAGCCAGTTCAAGATGGCCATCGGACGCTTCGAAGGCGTCGAAGAGCCGCTCACCCGCATCGGTGCCTATACCTACATGATGGACGCGGTGCGCAAGATGACTGCTGGCGCCATCGATCTCGGCGAGAAGCCGTCGGTGGTTTCGGCGATCGCCAAATATCATGTCACCGAGCGTGCTCGTCAGGTGGTCAATGACGGCATGGACATTGTCGGCGGCAAGGGCATCTGCCTGGGCCCCTCGAACTTCATCGGCCGCGCCTATCAGCAGTTGCCGATCGGCATTACCGTCGAAGGCGCCAACATCCTGACGCGCAGCATGATCCTTTTTGGTCAGGGCGCCATTCGCTGCCATCCCTACGTGCTGAAGGAAATGAAGGCGGCGTACAACCTGAATGCCGAGCAGGGCTTGCACGACTTCGACGAGGCCTTTTTCGGGCATGCTGTGTTCACCCTCAAGCACGCCTTCGGTGCGCTTGGCAAGGGCCTGACGGGTTCCCATTTCGTTTCCGTGCCGGCCAATGTGGCGCCGGAGACCAAGCGCTACTACCAGCAACTGACGCGCTTCTCGTCGGCCTTCGCTTTCCTCGCCGACATCTCGATGCTGGTGCTTGGCGGCGAATTGAAGCGGCGCGAAAAGCTCTCCGCGCGTCTGGGGGACATTCTGTCGATGCTCTATCTGTGCTCGGCGACGCTCAAGCGCTTCGAGTCGGAAGGCCGTCAGGAGGCCGACGCTCCGCTGATGCACTGGGCGATGTGGGACACCATGTACAAGGCGCAAATGGCTTTCGACGGCGTCATTGCCAACTTCCCCGTGCGCTGGATCGGGCGCATGCTCTATCGCATCGTCTTCCCGCTTGGTCATCCCTACGATGTGCCGTCGGACCGGATTGGCCACCAGGTGGCCAAGCTGATGATCGAGCCGTCTGCGGCGCGTGATCGACTGACGGCGGAAACCTATCTGCCGGAAGTCGCGAGCGAACCGGTCGGGGCCGTTGAACTCGCCCTGCTGGCAACCCTGGAGGCGGAGCCGATCGAGGCCCGAATTCGGGCGGCGGAAAAGGCCGGCGC
>LBIU01000001.1 GCA_000987445.1 Candidatus Accumulibacter adiacens
GCCGCCGCGAAGATTGCCGAGGCACTCGATGCGCTGGGCGCGGGGGCCGGTGATCTGGCGCTGGCGCAGGCCGCCAGCGGCGGCGACCTGCTGTTTCTGGAAGCCTGCCGGGTGCGCGGCGTTCGCCTGCAGGTGATGCTGCCTTTCGAGGAAGCCGAGTTCATCGAGCGCTCGGTGTTGCCGGCGAGTAACGGTGAGCACTGGCGGCAGCGCTATCTTGCGCTGACCCACACCCTCGTCGAAGAGCCGCGGATCATGCCGGCAGAACTTGGCAGGCTGCCGAAAGAAGCGCGCGACAAGGCGGCGAACCCTTTCGAGCGCTGCAATCTGTGGCTGTTGTCTACCGCGCTCGCCTGGGGAATCGATAGGCTGCGCTTCATCTGTCTGTGGAACGGCGGTGGTGGTGACGGTCCCGGTGGGACCGCGCACATGTACGCTGAAGTCAAGCGTCGGGGCGGACGGGTGACCTGGCTGGATACGCGAACCTTGTGGTGAGCGGCCGCTTCACCGGTGCTCGGGCGGGGCCGCTGCACAGGCTCGGCAGAGTGCGCGGCGGCGGCCCCCCCCGGCAGCGCTCAGTGGGTCATGGCTCGATGCGCGTGCCGAGGACCTTCAGGAACTTCGCCATCCAGTCTGGGTGTGCGGGCCAGGCTGGCGCGGTGACCAGATTGCCATCGATCAGCGCTTCGTCGATCGGAATTTCGGCGAATGTGCCACCGGCTGCCCGGACCTCGGGCGCGCAGGCCGGATAGGCGGAGCACGAGCGTCCCGCCAGCACCCCGGCGGCGGCCAGCAGTTGTGCCCCGTGGCAAATGGCGGCAATGGGTTTGCCGGCGTCGGCGAAATGCTGAACCATGGCGATTACCGTGGGGTCGAGGCGCAGGTATTCGGGCGCGCGGCCACCGGGAATGACCAGCGCGTCGTAGTCTTCGGCAATCACCGTCGCGAACTCGGCGTTGAGCGTGAAGCGGTGCCCCGGTTTTTCGCTGTAGGTCTGGTCGCCTTCGAAATCGTGGATGGCGGTGCGTACCTGTTCGCCGCCGAGTTTGCCCGGGCAGACGGCGTGCACGGTGTGGCCGGCCATCTGCAGGGCCTGGAACGGAACCATCGTCTCGTAGTCCTCGGTGAAATCACCGGTGATCATCAGGATCATTTTTGCGGCCATTTGGGTCTCCTTGGCGTGAGTATGGCGAGCGCTTGAACGAAGCGTCACGAAGTTGATACGCATCGATTGTATACAAAGCCTGCCCGGCGCGCAGGCGCCGCTCGGCGGCGGCTGTCGGCATGGCTTTGGAGGAAGCGCTTTTTCCTGCCAGAAAGCGGTAGCCTTGAATTAGCGTCTATCATGAGTGTGAAGGTCGCGTAGGCGACTTGCGAATCGCCTTTCTCCGCTAGCGGGAACGCGTCCGATTGCCCCAGCTGCCTACTGCCAGAGCCTGTTGGCCCGATTATTTCTTGGTCCTCACGTAATACCCTTCGGAGGTCGTCCATGTCGCATTCGCCGTTCAATACCTTGTCCCGCTTCCAACCGCCTGCTCAGCCGGAGGCGCTGTTCTACTCGCTGCCGGCGCTGGCAGCGGCCGAGATCGGCAACATCGCCCGCCTGCCGGTGTCGCTGCGCATCGTGCTGGAATCGCTGCTGCGCCACTGCGATGGCCATCGGGTCACTGATCGGAACATCCTCGAACTGGCGCAGTGGCAGCCGCGCGCGCCACGCAGCGAGGAGATTCCCTTCGTCGTCGCGCGCGTCGTGCTGCAGGATTTCACCGGTGTGCCGCTGCTCTGCGATCTGGCGGCGATGCGCCATGCGGCGCAGGCCAGCGGTCACGATGCGCGCAGCATCGAGCCGCTGGTGCCGGTCGATCTGGTCGTCGATCATTCGGTGCAGGTTGATCACTACGGCACGCCGCAGGCGCTGGAACAGAACATGCGCCAGGAGTTCGCGCGCAATCACGAGCGCTATCAGTTCATGAAGTGGGGGATGCAGGCTTTCAATACCTTCCGCGTCGTTCCTCCCGGTGTGGGCATCGTGCACCAGGTGAACCTGGAACATCTGTTCGCCGGCGTGCGCCGGCAGGAAACCGCCAGCGGCAGCCTGTGTTTTCCGGATACGCTGGTCGGTACCGATTCACACACGACGATGATCAACGCCGTCGGCGTCGTCGGCTGGGGCGTCGGCGGCATCGAGGCCGAAGCGGCGATGCTCGGGCAGCCGGTCTATTTCCTGACCCCGGACGTGGTAGGCGTCGAACTGGTCGGGCGCCTGCGCGAAGGGGTTACGGCGACCGACCTGGTGCTGACGGTCACCGAGTTGTTGCGCCGCCAGAAAGTGGTCGGTACCTTCGTCGAGTATTTCGGTGAGGGCGCCAGTACGCTGACGGTCACCGACCGCGCGACACTGGCCAACATGGCGCCCGAGTACGGTGCGACGATGGGTTTCTTTCCGGTCGACCAGAAGACCGTCAGTTACCTGCGCACCACCGGTCATAGCGAAGCCGACTGCGAGCTGTTCGAAGCCTATTTTCGTGCCCAGGGGCTGTTCGGCATTCCCCGTGCCGGGCAGATCGACTACACGCGCAGCGTGCGTCTCGACCTGGCCAGCATCGTGCCCTCGCTGGCCGGCCCGAAACGGCCGCAGGACCGCATCGCGCTGCCCGATATGGCGAGCAAATTCAACACCTTGTTTAGCGCGCCGGAAACGGAGGACGGTTTCGCCCGGCCACCCGAGACGCTGACGCAACGCTATCCGAGCGAACGCTCAGGCATTGATCTTGGCCACGGCGACGTGCTGATCGCGGCGATCACCTCGTGCACCAATACCAGCAACCCGGCGGTGATGATCGCCGCCGGCCTGTTGGCCAGGAAGGCGGTGGCGCGTGGCCTGCAGGTGCAGCCGCACATCAAGACCTCGCTGGCGCCCGGCTCGCGGGTAGTGACGGATTACCTGGAGAAGGCCGACCTGCTGGCGCCGCTCGCCGAACTCGGCTTCGCGCTGGCCGGCTATGGTTGCACGACCTGCATCGGCAACGCCGGCGACCTCGATCCGGCCTTCAACAAGGCGATCGGCGAAAACCAGCTGGTCGTCGCGGCGGTGCTTTCGGGCAACCGCAATTTCGAGGCGCGCATCCATCCCAATCTGCGCGCCAATTACCTGGCTTCACCGCCGCTGGTGGTGGCCTTCGCCATTGCCGGACGGGTCAACATCGACCTCAACAGCGACGTCCTGGGCGTCGGCAGCGACGGCCAGCCGGTCTTTCTGCGCGATATCTGGCCGACGTCGGAAGAGGTCGACTCGGTGTTGCCCCTGGCGCTCGATCCGGAGACCTTCCGCCGGCGTTACGCCGATGTCAGCGCCGACCAGGATCTGTGGAATGCCATCGAGGCGCGCAGCGGCGCCGTCTACGACTGGCCACCGTCGAGCTACATCGCGCGGCCGCCATTTTTCGAGCTGCCGGCGTTGCCGGCGGGCGATATCACGGGCGCACGGGCGCTGCTGCTGCTCGGCGACTCGGTGACCACCGATCATATCTCGCCGGCCGGTTCTTTCGGCGAGGCGACGCCGGCTGGTCGCTGGCTGCGCGAGCAGGGTGTCGAGCGCGCCGACTTCAATTCCTATGGCGCACGCCGTGGGCACCACGAAGTGATGATGCGCGGCACCTTCGCCAACGTCCGCATTCGCAACCTGATGTTGCCGGCAGATGCCGCGGGGCGCCGACCAGAGGGTGGCTACACCCTGCTCGATGGGCAGCAGACGACGGTCTATGAGGCGGCGATGGCCTACCTCGAGCGCGGCACGCCAAGCATCGTCATTGCCGGCGAAGAGTATGGCACCGGCTCCTCACGCGATTGGGCGGCCAAGGGGACGCGGCTACTCGGCGTGCGGGCGGTGATTGCGCGCAGCTACGAACGCATCCACCGCGCCAATCTGGTGGGCATGGGTGTGCTGCCGCTGCAGTTCATGGCCGACGATTCGGCGACCGCGCTGCAGTTGCGTGGCGACGAGTGCTTCGAGATCCTGGGTCTGGGCCCGGATCTGGTGCCCATGCAGAACCTCACGCTGGTCATCGTACGCGCCGACGGCGAGCGCCTGGAGCGCCCGCTGTTGTGCCGTATCGACACGCCGATCGAGGTGCAGTACTACTGGTCGGGCGGTATCCTGCCGTACGTGTTCGGCGAACTGATGGCCGAGGCGGCGGCCAGTCGCTGAGTGACCCTTGGGCTCTGGCCGAGCGTGGCGAGGAAAACCGGCAGCAGGGGCCGGGCGGGCGTCGGCCCAGCCCGGCCCAACCTATTCGACCGTTGCCGGCGCCATGCCGGGGAGGCCGGCGATGGGCAGCGAGACACGAAAGCGCGTACCGACGCCCGCGGTGCTGAAGACCTCCATCCGCCCGGCATGCTTGCTGACGATGCCATAGGATACTGACAGCCCAAGGCCGGTCCCCGTACCAATCGTTTTGGTCGTGAAGAAGGGTTCGAAGATACGCTTCTGAACCTGCTCGCTCATGCCGCAGCCGTTGTCTTCGATTTCGAACCAGGCCATGCTTCCGGCGTGGCTGCTGCGGATAGTGATCACGCCGCTGCTCTCGATGGCGTGGGCCGCATTGACCAGCAGATTCATGATCACCTGATTGATCTGCGGCGCGTTGCACAGGACATCCGGCAATTCGCCCAGCGCGAAGTCGACTTTGGCCTTGAATTTGATCTCGTTCCAGACCACGTTGAGCGTGCTCTTGATGCACTGGTTGAGGTCGACCGCCTGCCACTCGCCCGAGTCGACGTGCGAGAAATCCTTCAAATCCTGGACGATGCGGCGGACGCGTTGCAGGCCATCGTCCGATTCGTGCAACAGGTCCCTGAGATCCTCGCGCAGGTACTCGAGATCGACTGGCTGACGAACGGCTTCCAGAGCAGCTGCGACGTCGGCTGGCATTTGCACTCTCGCCGTCGCCGCGGCGTAGGCGTCGATCAGTTCGAACAGCTTGTCGGTGTAGGTGGACAGGGTGCGCATGTTCGAGCTGACGAAGCCGACCGGATTGTTGATTTCGTGCGCCACCCCGGCCGCCAGCTGACCGATCGAGGCCAGTTTTTCGGACTGCAGCAGCTGGTTCTGTGCATCTTCAAGGCGGCGGTTGGTTTCCTTGAGTTGCAGCAGGTTTTCTTGTAGCGCCTCCTCGGCCTGCTTGAATTCACTGCGGTCTTCGATCAGCCAGATGGTTCCCTTGGCGGGATCCGCGGGATCGATCAGGTAGGCGATCATGTTGGCCCAGAACTGACGGCCGTCGGCGCGTTGCAGGAACTGTTCGTGCTGGAAGGACCTGCCCTGCGAGAGCAGCGGGAAGGCCAGGCGGCCGATTTCCGCATAGTCCTCGTCGCTGGGGTAGAGCGCCCTGCCGGCCAGTCCGACGGCGCTTTCTCCGGGGTAGCCGAACAATTCGGCAAAGCGGGGGTTGAAGCGGGTGATCGTGCGGTCGCGGGAAAAGAGAATGGCCACCGAGGCGTTATCCATGATCGCCTGAATTTCAGCCAGCGCCTGCTGGTGCGCCGCAAGCACCCGGCGTGCTTCGCTGACGTCTTCGAGAATCCAGACGGTTCCCTGATCAGTGTGTTGCGGATCGACCGCTCGCCCGTAGACGTGACACCAGACAAGTTGCCCGTCGCGGCGCTGGTACTGCCAATCGCTGGCGAAAGCCTCGCCCGCTGCCAGCAGGGGGCCGGCCTGTCTGCCGATTTCGTCGTAGCTTTCCTGCGAGGGGTAGATCTCTCGGCCGGGCAGCCCTTCGAGTTCTCCCGGGCGGTAGCCGAGCAATTCGCCGCTACGACGATTGCAGCGATAGATGGTCTGGTCACGGGTGAAGATGATTCCCACCGCCGCGTTCTCGAAGATCGCCCGGTATTCCGGTCGCTCGTCGTCGCACCCTGCCTGCTTGTTCTCAGCCATTTCGCATTCACCTGCGCCGGAAGGCGTCCTCGTCGGGCGATGGTGCACGAAAGCCGCACTCCTCGCAAGGAGCCGAGGGAACGGAGTGGGCGCGCTGGGCAGCGATCATCGCGCTTGAATTTGCCGACTCGCGACGCGATGGCGTGGCTTCCCGGTTTTCGTCGGGCACGCGTAACGTACTATTGACGCTGCTTCCTTCCTCAACCCGCCGCAATGCTCCGGGAGACCTGCTTGCCGTCCTGCCTTTCTATCCGCACCGTGCCTTCGGCGAGTGCGATTCCGCGCCAGACCTGGGAGGGCCTCTGTCCAGCCGGCCATCCTTTCCTGAACGCCGATTTCCTGACCATCATCGAAGCGCATGGCGCGGCGGCGCGCGCATGGGGATGGGCGGCTCGCCATCTGCTGGCCAGCGACGAAAGCGGCCGCATCGTGGGTCTTCTGCCGCTCTACGTGAAGACCCATTCGCATGGCGATTTCATCTACGACTGGTCGTGGGCTGCGGCTTACCGGCAACTCGGTCGGCAGTATTACCCGAAGTTGATGAGCTGCCTGCCGCACACGCCGGTGGCCGGGCCGCGCTTCCTGGTCGCCGCCGGGCCGCAGGCGGCCAGTATTCGCCAGGCGCTGCTCGATGCCGCCAGGGAGCTGCTCGGCAGCGCTGGCCTGTCTTCATGGCATGTCGCCCTGCCGGCCGCGGACGAGCTGACCCTGTTGCAGAGCGCGGGCTTGTTGATCAGTCACGATGTGCAGTTCCACTGGCTCAACGCCGGCGGTGGTGATTTCGACGGCTATCTGGCGAGCTTCAGTGCCGCCAAGCGCCGCAAGGTGCGCGCTGAAAGGCGGCGGGTGCAGGAAAGCGGTCTGGCCATCGAAACCAGGCACGGTGATCAGATCGACCCCGCCGAATGGCCGCTGCTGCACGCCCTCTACGCCGATACCTTCGAGAAGTTCAACAATCACGCGGTTTTCTCGGCGGCCTGTTTCGCCGATCTGGCGACCGCCCTGGGTCGCCGCATGGTCGCCTTCATCGCTCGCGATGGCGGGCTGCCGGTGGCCGTGGCGATCTGTTTTCGCAGCGACGAAGCGCTCTATGGCCGCTACTGGGGTTGCCGCGGCAACTACCACAGCCTGCACTTCGAACTCTGCTTCTACCAGGGCATTGCCTATTGCCTGCAGCAGGGCCTGGCACGCTTCGAGCCCGGCGCCGGCGGCGAGCACAAGCTGTCGCGCGGCTTCACGCCGAGCGCTGTGCATTCGGCGCACTGGATCGCCGATCCTGAAATGCGCGCCGTGCTTGCCCGTCATCTGGCGCTGCAGGGGCAGGCGCTGGCCGACTACCGCGAGCAGGCCGCAGCGCACCTGCCGTTCCGGCGGGATTTCTCGCCCCCGTCGACACGCTGAGGGGGCGCGTGCTGGCCGCGCCAGGCGACCACCGCGCCCATCGCGAGCGCCTTATTCCAGACTCGCGGCGATGGCGCGCAGCGCTTCCAGAGCGCCGGCAGCGATCGCGACGCCGTGCTCCCCTTTGCCGTTCTTCCCGGTGGGTAGTTGCGCTTCGCGGGGGTTGATACGGATCAGCGCTCCCGCGAGACGCTCGCCCAGCAGGCGCACGGTGGGGATGTGGGTGCCAGCGCCGACCTCGATCACCAGCAGACGGTCGACCCGTCGCAGCCAGCCCTGCAGGCGCTCCTCCTGGGCGTCGCTGCGCTGCCCCAGCCATCCCCAGTCGCCAAACATCAGGATGTTCGGGCGGGCGATTTTCCGGCAGCGGGGGCAGAGCGGCAGTTCGCCGGTGAGCAGGCATTCTTCTTCGTCGATCTCGGGCGCGAAATCGTCGGCAGGCCAGATGCCGCGCCCGCAGGGCTCGCAGCCGGCGCTGCACTGCAGGTGATGGATGGAGCCGTGGCATTCGCTGATGCGATCGTCGGGAAAACCCGCTTTCTGGAATTGCCCGTCGACATTGCTGGTGAACACGAAGCTGCCCTGCGCCAGCCTGTCGCCGATCCGGCGCAGGAGGGCGAAGCCCGGGTGGGGAACGGTCTGTCGGTAGAGCTGCAGGCGATGTCCATAGAAGCCCCAGGCGAGACGCGGCCGGCGCTCGAACGCGGCCGGATTGGCGATCTGCTCGAAGGCGATGCGCGCGCGACCGAGTGCCGGGTAGGCGCCCCAGAAACCCTGCGTGCCGCGAAAGTCGGGCAGTCCGGAATCGACGCCGATGCCGGCACCGGCAGTGATCAGCAGCCCGTCGGCCTGGGCGATCAGCTCGGCGCAACGCCGGTAGTCGCCGGCCAACTTACAGCCCGCGTGCCCAGGCGGGCCGTAGTGGCGCGCCTTGCGGATCGGCGATCGCCTGCCGAACCTGCTGCAGCAGGCGCTGCTTGTCGGCGCCCAGGGTGCCCTTGAGCAGCAGCCAGTTCGAGGCGTGGTCGCTGCGGAAAACCGTGCGCTTGAGTTGCAGCTGGTCGAGGAAATGTTCCATCTCGACGAACAGCTCGTGCTGGCTCAGCGCTCGCCAGTCCGGAAAGCCGCCGCGAAAGCGCTCCTCGCCAAGGGGAAAGCTGACCACCAGCGTTGCCAGATATTCGGGCTGCGTGGCGTTCGCCAGGCGCGCCGAGTTCTCGGCGTGACGCAAGGACAGCGCCGGACCGGCGAGGCCGTTGAGAATCATCACCGAGCGCGTGATGCCGGCGGCAGCGAGCTTGTCGAGCGCGCTGCACGTGGAGGCGAAGGTCTCGCCCTTGTTGACCCGTTCGAGAACTTCATCGTCGCCGGATTCGGCGCCGACGTAGGCGATCGACAGACCGGCGGCTGCCAGTTCGCGCAGTTCGTCGATCGATTTGCGGCGCAGATTGCGCGGCAGGCAGTAGCTCGAAACGCGGCGCACGGCGGGCAGATGCTGGCGGATGGCGGCGAGGACGGCGAGTAGGCGGCGCGTGGGCAGGACCAGGGCGTCGCCGTCGGCCAGAAAGACGCGGCGGATTTCACTGCCGAAGCATTCGCCGCTGCGCTCAATGCTTGCCAGGACCTCGGCCTCGTCGCGGGCACGAAAGCGCTTCTGCGGGGCGGTGTACATCTCGCAGAAAGTGCAGTGATTCCACGAGCAGCCGTCGGTGATCGGCAGGATCAGCGACTCGGCTTCGCTGGGTGGCCGGTAGACCGGTTCGATGTAACGGATCGGGAGGACGGATGGCATGGCATTCGGGAGGGGGAAGGGAAGTGGAAGGAGCGGGTGAACAAACCCATACTAGCCTGCTTTCGCGCGCCTGGCTGCGTTCCCTGCGCGGCGGCCGCCGCCTCAGGACCTGCCCTCGCGAGGCGACGCGGCTTGCCCTTCCGGGCCGGAGCGGACCAGCGCATAGTCGGCGCTACGCACCTCACGCAACAACATGTCGGTTTCGGCATTGCTGATGCCCAGCGATTCCAGGGTTTCAGCCGCCAGGCGCAGGCTGGCTTCGAGTGTTTCGGGGTAGGCCTTGCTGACGCCGGCGCGCAGCAGCGCTTCGCAGCTGGCCAGGTCGCGCGCGCGCGCGACGATGCTCACCTGCGGCAGTTGCGAGCGGATCAGAGACGCGGCACGGACGGCGGTATGCCGCTTGTCGATGGTCAGCACGACCAGGTCGATGTCCTGCAGGGAAGCGGCGCTGAGCAGCTGCGGGTCGCCGAGGTCGCCGTAGAACACCGGATGACCTTCGACGTTCCATTTGGCGACCAAGACCGCGTCGCTATCGAAGGCCACGTAGGGAATGCCGCTGCTGGCCAGGATGGTACCGACGGTGTGGCCGACGCGACCGTAGCCGCCGATCACGACGCGCACTGCGGATTCGTTGCCCCGCCCGGCGTAACGGAAGTTCTGATGAACCTCGGCGGGCGCCGCGGCGATACGTCGCGCCAGGCCGTTGCCGAGTTTCAGCAGCATCGGGGTGAGCAGCATGGTGAGCGAAATGACCGCTGCGCCCATCACGAAAACGAAATCGTCGATGATGCCCAGGGCCTTGGCGGCGCCGAACAGCACGAAGCCGAACTCCCCCCCCTGCGCGAGCAGGAAGGACACCTTCAAGGCGATGCTGCGCCCGGTGCCGAAGCACAGACAGAGCAGGTACAGAACGACCACCTTGATGGCGATGATCGCCAGCACGTTGAGGCCGAACTGCCAGGGGTGCTCGAGCAGTACGCGCACGTCCAGGGACATGCCGACCGCGACGAAGAAGAGGCTCATCAGCAGCCCCTTGTGCGGTTCCATTCCGGCCTCGATCTGCAGGCTGTAACGCGAGGTCGAGAGCATCATTCCCATCAGGAAGGCGCCCAGCGCCATCGACATGCCGGCATGGTGCATCGCCCAGGCGGCGATGAATACCGCCCCCATCGCCGCCAGCAGGAAGGCCTCGCGATTGTTCTTGCGGGCGAGGTGGTCGAGGATTCTCGGTACCAGGTAGCGGCCGCCGAGGACCACCAGGGCGACCAGCGCCAGCGCCACCCCGATCTGCTCCCACAGCCGCGTCTCCTTGGGGAGCGTGCCGCTGTCGGCGAGCAGCGGCACCAGCGCCAGCAGCGGTACCACCGCCAGATCCTGCATCAGCAGCACGGCAAAAGCCGTCTGACCGTGATGGGTGGCGATTTCACCCTGATCCCTGAGCATCTGCACGACGAAGGCCGTGGAGGACAGGGCAAAGCTGCAGCCGATCAACAGCGCCGTGCTCCAGTTGTGCTCGAAGAGCCTGAAATAGCCGGCGATCAGCAAGGCGGAAATGATGATCTGCAGCGAACCGAGGCCGAAGAGCGTGCGCCGTAGATCCCACAGGTGGCGCGGTTTCATCTCCAGCCCGATCAGAAACAGCAGCAGCACGACCCCGAGTTCGGTGAACTGGCGCACGTCTTCGACGTTGGCGGTGACGAAAGGCCCCATCGTATGGGGTCCGACGACGACGCCGGTAACCAGCAGGCCGAGCACCGAACCGAGGCCGAAATGCCGGAACACGGTGACGGCGATCGCGGCGACGACCAGCAACAGCACTGCGGAGTCAACGAAGGACTTGGGGTCCATGGTGCGGTGTCCGAGAGCTCGCCCAAGTGGGCCGATAGGCCAATACTAACTTGCTTTCGGTCTGCCGGCGCCTGCTCCGGCGGTGAGCAGTGGTGCTAAGATCACCCGCTTGGCTTGCCCCTGAACCGGCACCGGGGCCGGCCGTCGCCCCCTGCCGTGCAGAGAAGGAGTTGCCTGTCATGAACCACAAGAGCGTCCTCGCTGGCTTGTTGCTGGCGCTTGCCTGGCCGCCTCTGGCGCTGGCACAGAGCCAATTGCAGCTGCAGTTGCCGAGTGGCGAGGAGACCTATCGCGAGCTGCAGCAGGCGCAGCGCGGCGGCCCGTGCGAACGTTGCGGCGTGGTCTTCCGGACACGCACGGAAAGTCGCGCGGCCTCGGGTCGGCGCGATCCGGCCATGGCCGCAAGGCAGATCCCCGGTTCGCCCGATGGCCACATGGCGACGGCGCCGATCATCGGTAGCGGCAGCTCCGTCCGGGATGCCCGCCGGGCGGGCGCGCCGGTGCTGACCTACATCGTCACCGTGCGCTACGAGGACGGCAGCTTTGCGACCTTCGAGCAGCTTGACGAACCGGTGGTGCGTGAAGGCGACCGGGTGCAGGTCATCGAGGGACGTGTCGAATTGCGCAACGATTAGTGCAGGGGAAAGGATCGCCCGATAAATCGGGCTCCTGCAAAATAGCGTCTCGCTGGCGTCTGTAGGAGCTCGATTTATCGAGCGATAGAGCTCTAAAAATAGCTGCGCGCGGTTTGGAAACGCTGCGCGTAGTACCTGGCGGCCAGTTTGTCGATACGGACATGGCCGCGGGTCGAGGGGGCGTGTACGAAGCGATCATCGCCGATGTAGACGCCGACGTGCGAGAACGGTGCGTTGCGGGTGTTGAAGAAGACCAGGTCGCCCGGCCGCAACTCATCACGGTCGACCGGGCGGCCGCTGCGTGCGATGTCGGCCGCGCTGCCGCCGACCTGGACACCGGCCGCGTGCCGGTAGATGTAGGCGACCATGCCGCTGCAGTCGAAACCGGCTTCCGGGTTCTTGCCGCCGAAGCGGTAATCGGTATCGATCAGGCCGAGCGCGAAGATCACCACGTCCATGCCTTTCTCGCTGGCCACCGGCCCATCGACCGAGCTGCTCACTCGCTGCCCGGGAGTACTGCTGCAGGCGGCGAGCAGCAGCGCCATGACGGCAGCGACGAGGAACTTTAGTACACCCATGGTGCACAGTATAAACTGCGGTTTTCAGAAATCCGGAGATTGTCATGCACCTGAACGATCCGCGCCTGTTGCGCTCCGACTGCTACATCGATGGTCGCTGGGAAGCCGCCGACGACGGTCGTACGCTGTCCGTCGTCGATCCCGCCACTGGTGCGGCGATCGCCGATGTGCCGCTGATGACGGCCGCCGAGACGGCGCGAGCGATTGATGCGGCCGCCGTCGCGCTGCCGGAGTGGCAGGCGAAGACCGCCAAGGAACGTGCCGCAGTCTTGCGCCGCTGGTTCGAACTGATCATTGACAACACCGCGGATCTGGCGCAGTTGATGACTGCCGAATGCGGCAAGCCGATTGTCGAGGCGCGTGGGGAAGTGGCTTACGGGGCGTCGTTCGTCGAGTGGTTTGCCGAAGAGGGCAAGCGTGCCTATGGTGAAAGCATTCCCAGTCCGGCCGGCGACCGCCGCCTGCTGACCATTCGCCAGCCGATCGGTGTCTGCGCGGCGATCACCCCGTGGAACTTCCCGCTGGCGATGATCACCCGCAAAGTGGCGCCGGCGCTCGCCGCCGGTTGTACGGTGGTCGTCAAGCCCGCCGAACAGACGCCGCTGACGGCCCTGGCGCTGGCCCGGTTGGCCCACGATGCCGAGTTGCCGGCCGGGGTGTTCAACGTGTTGACCGGCGACCCGCAGACCATCGGGGCAACGTTGACCGCCAGCCCGGTGGTGCGCAAGCTTTCGTTCACCGGCTCGACCGAAGTCGGTCGCCTGCTGATGGCGCAGAGCGCGCCGACGATCAAGAAGCTGTCGCTGGAACTGGGTGGCAACGCACCGTTCATCGTCTTCGATGACGCCGACGTCGATGCAGCCGTCGAGGGCGCCTTGATCGCCAAATACCGCAACACCGGACAGACCTGCGTCTGCGCCAACCGCTTGCTGGTCCAGGAGGGGGTCTATGACGCCTTCGTCGCCAAGCTGGCCAGGCGCGTGCAGTCCCTGCGCGTTGGTCCGGGAAGCGATGAAGGTGTCACGCAGGGGCCCTTGATCGACGAAGCCGCGTTGCAAAAGGTGCAGGCACATATCGACGACGC
Organism: Candidatus Accumulibacter adiacens; assembly: GCA_000987445.1. Taxonomy (GTDB): domain Bacteria; phylum Pseudomonadota; class Gammaproteobacteria; order Burkholderiales; family Rhodocyclaceae; genus Accumulibacter; species Accumulibacter adiacens. The sequence continues at coordinate 13,277 of LBIU01000001.1, forward strand.
GCTGCGCAAGGGCGCGCGGGTAGTGACCGGCGGCAGCCGTCATCCGCGCGGCGGTACTTTCTTCGAACCGACGGTGCTTGCCGACGTGAGCAGCGACATGCGCGTCGCGCGCGAAGAAACTTTCGGCCCGCTGGCACCGGTGTTCAGGTTTGCCGAGGAGGCGGACGCGGTGCGCATGGCCAACGACACCGAATTCGGCCTTGCCGCCTACTTCTATTCGCGTGACGTCGGGCGCTGTCTGCGTGTCGGCGAAGCGCTCGAATACGGCATGATCGGCGTCAATACCGGCCTGATTTCGAACGAGGTCGCGCCCTTCGGTGGCGTCAAGCAGTCCGGGCTGGGCCGCGAAGGCTCGAAGCACGGGCTCGACGAGTATCTCGAGATCAAGTATCTCTGCTTCAGCACCGTTTGAAGCGCTGCCGGGTGTAGATGACGCTGCTGCTCGCGCTGGTCGTTCTCGGGCTGGTGGTCGCAGCGCTTGCCGGGTGGCGGGCGCTGCGCAACCGGCGGCGCGAGCAGTTCATCGATGCTTACCCCTACGGCAAGTTTCTCGATCGACGCCTGGCCGCTCGCCGGCCCGAGCTGAGTGCCGCGCAGCGGGCGCAGGTTTTCGCTGGGCTGCGCGACTACTTCCAGCTCTGTCGTGAGGCGAAAAAGCGGCTGGTGGCGATGCCTTCGCAGGTGGTCGATGAGGCCTGGCACGAGTTCATTCTATTCACCCGCCAGTACCAGCAGTTTTGCGCGCGCGGTCTCGGGCGCTTCCTGCACCACACACCGGCCGAAGCGATGCGCCGGCCGACCGATGCCCAGGACGGCATCAAGCGTGCCTGGCGGCTGGCGTGTAAACGCCAGGCGATCGATCCGCTCCGGCCGCGCTCGCTGCCTTTGCTTTTCGCTCTCGACGCCATGCTGGGCATCAGCGGCGGTTTCGTCTACCGCCTCGATTGCCTGGCTGCCGCGCAAGCGGCTGCGGGTACGCCGTACTGCGCCGGCCACATCGGTTGCGGCGGCGGCTGCACGGGTGGCGGCAGCGATGGCGGTGGCGATTCTTCCAGCGACGGTTGCGGCGGGGGAGGCTGCGGCGGCGATTGACGCCGCGGGCGTGGCGTCCGGGCCGGCCCTGGCGATCGCCCAGCTGTCCCGCGGGGAGTAGGGTTTTTTCCCGCTTTGTGTATCATGCGAGGAAATGAGCACTTCTGACCATGGAGAGAGCGATGAATTCACTTGGCGACCACATTGAAGATCTGCCGCTCGGCAGTCGCGGGGAGGCCTGAGCCATGGACAAGCCGATCAGTCGTTTTCCCGTTCCCACGCTTGACGAAATGCCGGAGGACGTGCGCAGCCGCATCCTCGCGGTGCAGGAGAAAGCCGGATTCGTGCCCAACGTTTTTCTGACCCTGGCGCACCGGCCAGACGAGTTTCGCGCCTTTTTCGACTATCACGACGCGCTGATGGAAAAGGAAAGCGGCCTGAGCAAGGCCGAACGCGAGATGATCGTCGTCGCCACCAGCGGCGCCAATGACTGCCAGTACTGCGTCGTCGCCCACGGCGCGATCCTGCGCGTGCGTGCCAGGAACCCGCACATCGCCGACCAGGTGGCGGTCAACTACCGCAAGGCCGACATCAGCCCACGGCAGAGCGCCATGCTCGCCTTTGCCCTGAAAGTTTCGCTGCATGCGGCCGAAGTCGGCGAAGCCGATTTCGCCGCCTTGCGCGGGCATGGATTCTCCGATCCGGATATCTGGGACATCGGCGCCGTCGCTGCTTTTTTCGCGATGTCCAATCGCCTGGCGAACATGAGCTCGATGCGGCCCAACGAAGAGTTCTTCCTGATGGGGCGACTGCCGAAGTCATAATCTCAAGACGTCATGAGCGCCTGATCGCGCTGCGCTCGTCTTCCCCGAGAAGGAATACCGGCGCGTGATCGGCGATCGCAGTATCATGATTCGCGTCGAAGCACCGGCGTTCGCGATGGCGACTGGCCGCGCCTTTGTTCTGGAGAAACCCGCGTGATGATGGAGCGCTTGAACCGACCGATCCTGCTGGTCGAAGACAATCCCGCCGACGTCGATCTGACCTTGCGCGCTTTTGCCAAACGGCACCTGGCCAATCCGGTGCATGTCGCCCGCGATGGCGAGGAGGCGCTGGCCTGGATTCCTCGCTGGGAGGCTGGCGAAACGCCGCCACTGTTGATCCTTCTGGACCTCAAGCTGCCACGCATAGACGGCCTGGAAGTGCTTTCCGAATTCAAGGCGCATGCCGTCAGTCGCAAGCTGCCGGTGGTCGTACTGACGACCTCGGAAGAGGACACGGACATCGAAGCCGCCTACCGCCTGGGCGCCAATTCGTACATTCTCAAGCCGGTCGATTTCGTCAGGTTCATGGACGTCGCGGCGCAGGTCGAGATGTACTGGTGCCTGCTCAACACGCCGCCGCGCTGAGATTGGCGATTGGAGATGCCCGTACCTTACGCCGCCGTGCAACGCGTTCTCTATCTCGAGGACAATGCGGCCGACGCCGATCTCGGCCGTCGTGCGCTTGCCCGTAGCGCGCCGGACACGGAAGTCGAGGTCGTGAGCTGCGTCGCTGCGGCGATCGAACGCCTGCAACTCGGCGCTCCCGAGTTCGACATCGTTCTCGCCGACCTCAAGCTTCCCGACGGTAGCGGCCTCGATCTATTGGCGCATGTGCGCGCCGAAGGCCTGCCGCTGGCCTTCGTGGTGCTCACCGGATCGGGTGACGAGGCCTCGGCGCTGACCGCGCTGAAGGCCGGCGCCGACGATTACCTGAGCAAGCACGGCAACTACCGAGAGCGTTTGGCGCGGGTGCTGTCGGCCGCGCTCGAGCGTTTTCGAAGTGACTCGGCGCGTCAGGGACGGCTGCTGCGCGTGCTTTACGCCGAGCATAACCGCTTCGATATCGACCTGACCTTGCGACATTTTGCAGAGCACGCGCCGCATTTTCGTATCGAAGTCGTGGGCGGCGGCGAGGAGGCTCTGGCGAAGCTGCCCGAGGACCCTGGCGAAGCGCTCGGCTACGACCTGTTGTTGCTCGACTATCGGCTGCCGGCGCTAAACGCGCTGGATGTTGCCAAGACCGTGCGCGATCAACGTCGCCTCGACCTGCCGATCGTGCTGGTGACCGGTCAGGGTGACGAGGATGTGGTCGCCGCCGCCTTGCGGCTGGGCCTCGAAGACTATGTGATCAAGAAGAGCGGCTATCTTTCCGGTCTGCCGAGCATTCTTGAAAATGCGCTGCGGCACGCGCAGCTGCGGCGCGAGCAGTCCAAGCTGCGTCAGGCCAGCAGTCGTCTGACGCACCTGCTTTCGGCGAGTCCGACGATCCTGTATGCCCTGCGCGTCGATGGCGATCGCTTGCTGCCGGTGTGGGTCAGCGACAACATCACGCGCGTGATGGGTTATGCGCCTGCCGATTGCATGGCGCCGGACTGGTGGTCGGCGCATGTGCACGGCGACGATCGTGCCCGCGTTGTCGGCAGCGCGCAAACGCGCTTGTTCGACCAGGGCGCGTTGACGCACGAATATCGATTTTTCGATGCCGCGGGCGGCACCCACTGGCTGCGTGACGACATGCGCCTGATTCGTGACGCCAGGCAGCAGCCCCTGGAAGTCATCGGCAGCTGGAATGATCTCACTGACGAGCACGCGTTCGCGGAACGGCAGCGGCTCTATGCGACGGCCCTGCAAAGCACCCGTGATGGCGTGATGATCACCGGCCTTGACGCCGGGATCATCACCGTCAACCCGGCCTTTTGCGCGATGACCGGCTACTCTGCGGCCGACGTGATCGGCCGGAACCCGCGCTTCCTGCAATCCGGACGCCATGATCGCGCCTTCTATCAAGCGATGTGGGCCAGCCTGACGCAGAGCGGGCATTGGCAGGGTGAAATCTGGAATCGTCGGGCGGATGGCGAGATTTATCCGCAGTGGGCCACCTTGAGCGTGGTCAAGGACGGGCAGGGACAGGCCTGCCATTACGTGGGCGTGTTCACCGATCTGACCAAGCTCAAGCGCAGCGAAGAACAGGTCGAGCGCCTGGCGCACTACGATCCGCTGACCGATCTGCCGAATCGCTTGTTGTTGCGCTCGCTACTGCAGCACGGTCTCGATCGCGCGCAGCGCCAAGGCGGCAAATCGGCGCTGCTGATCATCAACCTGGATCAGTTCAAGAACGTCAATGAGAGCCTTGGGCACGCGCTTGGCGACGAGCTACTGCTGGCCGTGGCCGTGCGCCTGCAGGCCCGTTTGCGCAAGGAAGACACCCTCGGGCGCCTGGCGGCGGACGAATTCGCGGCGGTGCTCGAGGGGCTGCACGAGGCCGAGAGCGCCGAGCAGACGGCACGCGACTTGTTGGCCGCACTGGCGGCGCCGTTCATGCTTGCCGATGGGCATGAAGCCTACGCGCGTGCCAGCGTCGGGATCAGTCTGTTCCCGCAAGACGGCGTGACGGCCAACGACCTGCTGCGCACGGCGACCGCGGCCATGTCCCGTGCCAAGGACGGTGGCGGCAATCAGTACGCGCTCTACACCGGTGAACTTGGTCAGGGCGCGCTCGAGCGACTGGAAATGGAGACGGCGCTGCGCCGGGTGCTGGGCAAGGGCGAACTGCTGCTGCATTACCAGCCGAAGCTGGACCTCGCCAGCGGCGTGATCATCGGCGGCGAGGCCCTGCTGCGCTGGCAGCGACCCGGTACCGGAATGGTGCCACCGGACAGCTTCATTCCGCTGGCCGAGAAGACCGGCTTGATCGTACCGATCGGCGCCTGGGTCATTGACGAGGCCTGCCGGCAGATCCGCGCCTGGAGCGATGCCGGGTTGCCGGTCGTCAAGATCGCGGTCAATGTCTCGGCGCGCCAGTTTGCCAACTCCGAGCTGGAGGCGGTCGTCGCCGCGGCGCTGAGCCGCCACGCCGTGGCCCCGAAAATGCTGACGCTGGAGTTGACCGAAAGCATGCTCATGGCCGCGCCTGACCAGGCCATCAAGCGGCTCGAACGCTTGCGGGAAGTCGGTGTCGGCCTTTCGCTGGACGATTTCGGTACCGGTTATTCCAGTCTTTCCTACCTCAGTCGCTTTCCGGTCGACGAGCTGAAGATCGACCGCTCATTCGTGACCCACATCGTGAGCGATCCCAATGCCGCCAACATCGCCACTTCGGTGATTGCGCTGGCGCATCGCATGCAGCTCAAGGTGGTCGCCGAAGGGGTCGAAACCGAGGCTCAGCTCGGCTACCTGAAAAAGAACCGCTGCGACCAGATGCAGGGCTATCTATTCAGCAAGCCGCTGCCCGCGGACGCTTTCAGCGCCTTGCTCAGCGAGGGCCGATCGCTGCCGGTCGGCGGCACGTCGAGTGAGCAGCACAGCCTGCTGGTGGTCGATGACGAGCCGAGCATTCTCTCTTCGATTCGCCGCGTCCTGCGTGGCCAGGGTTACCGGGTGCTGACCGCAAACAGTGCCCTGGAGGGGCTGGAAATACTGGCCCGTGACGAGGTGCAGGTGATTCTTTCCGACCAGCGCATGCCGCAGATGAGTGGCACCGAGTTTCTGGCGCGGGTCAAGCTGCTGCATCCCGACACGGTGCGCCTGGTCATTTCCGGCTACACCCAGCTTGATTCGGTGATCGATGCCGTCAATCAGGGATCGATCTACAAATTCCTGACCAAGCCCTGGGAAGAAGAGCAATTGCGCGAACATCTGCGCGAGGCCTTCGCCTACTATGAGGCCATCATCAAGCCGCGCAGGAGCAGGGGCTTTCTGGAGTGAGGCGGGGAATTTGCGGAGCATGCCTGCTCCCCGCCCGGCGGGCGATTCCGGCCATTCAGTGGCCGCGGTGGCCGCTATTCGACAAGCCTTTCGATTGACTGGCTGCTGACTGCCGGTAGCCAGGCGGCTGCGCGGCCGCGGCCTGGGATCAGCGCCTGCGGTGCGATTTCGAGCAGCGGGGCGATGACGAAGGCGCGCAAATGCATGCGCGGGTGCGGTACGCGTAGCCGCTGGCTATCGACGATCCGCTCGTCGTAAAGCAGGAGGTCGAGGTCGAGCGTGCGTGGCGCGTGATGATATTCGCGGCGACGCCCGAAACGACGTTCGATGACGAACAGGGCATCGAGCAGTTGCGCGGGTGACAGGCGGGTGTAAAGGGCGGCCACGGCGTTGATGAAATCGGCCTGGCCGCGGATGCTGCGGTTTCCTACCGGTGCCGTGCGATACAGGGACGACAACCGCAGGAGTCGGCAGTCGGGTAGGCTGGCCAGCGCCCGAGCGGCGGCACGGACCTGCGTGAGAGGGTCCGCCAGGTTGGCGCCCAGGGCAACGTAGGCCAGATGCTCGCCGTGGCTGTCGGCAAGCGTTGGCGGTGTCGATGCTTGCGCGAGCGGAGCGACGGCGCCTGCTGGTTTTGGCAGCGGCTCTGCAGCAGCCGCGTCACCGCGAGTCATTCCGCGGCGGTGGGGGGGGGTTGCCCAGCCTCCTCGCCGCTGCGACGCCGGCGGCGGCGTCGCTTCTTGGCCGTGCCCGCTGCCGCTGGCAGGAGCATCGCCGCGCGGGCCTCGTCGCCGGCATGCAGAAATGCCGTCCACCAGTCGCTGATCGCCTGCGCGACTTCGCCAGACTCCGCGCGCAACAGCAGAAAGTCGTAGCCGGCCTTGAAGCGTGGCTGCTGCAGAACGCCGTAGGGTCGCTTTCCGGAGCGCTGTTCGAAGCGCGGCTGCAGGGCCCAGATGTCCTTGATGTCGCCGGCAATGCGCCGGGTGATGGCGAGTTTTCTGGCCTGTACGCGCAGGACTTCGTCCATGGCCACGAACAACGAGGGGATCGCCGGTTCGCCGCTGTCCTTCAGCGGCTCCCAGGTGGCCAGGACCTGATGCCAGAGCAGGGTGGCGAAAAGAAAGCCGGGCGAAATCGGCTTGCCTTCTTCGACGCGCCGGTCGGTGGCCTCCAGGGCGAGCATCACGAAGCGCTCGCCGAGCGGCTGTTCGAGGATCACATCGAGCAGCGGCAGTACGCCCTTGTGCAGCCCCTCTTCGCGCAGGCGCGTGACGCAGCGCAGCGCATGCCCCGAGGTGAGCAGTTTGAGCATCTCGTCAAACAGGCGTGACGGCGGCACGTTGTCGAGCAGATCGGCCATCTCGCGGATCGGCCGCCGCGCCGCGGGGTCGATAGCCAGGCCGATCTTGGCCGCCAGACGCACCGCTCGCAGCATGCGCACCGGGTCTTCTCGGTAGCGCGTCTTCGGGTCACCAATCATGCGCAGGGTTTTCTGCTGCAGGTCGGCGACACCGTGGTGGTAGTCGATGATGGTTTCGGAACTCGGGTCGTAGTACAGCGCGTTGACCGTGAAATCCCGACGGGCGGCGTCTTCCGACTGGCTGCCGAAGACATTGTCGCGCAGCAAGCGGCCCTGGGCGTCGGTCTGGGCCTTGTTGCCGCCATCGGCACCCGGTTCGCCGTGATGGCCGCGGAAAGTGGTCACTTCGATCGTTTCCGCGCCCATGTTGACGTGCACGATCTGGAAGCGGCGACCGATGATTCGCGAGCGGCGAAAACAGCGACGGACCTGCTCCGGTGTGGCGTTGGTGGCGACGTCGAAGTCTTTCGGCGTCAACCCGGCAAGCAGGTCGCGAACCGCACCGCCGACGATGTAGGCCTGGTAGCCATTCTGCTGCAAGTCCTCGACGGTCTGCCGGCAGCCACGGCTGATCTGCTCCCGCTGCAGACCGTGCTGCTCAAGCGCGATGAGCGCCGGTTCGTTGCGCTTGTCGGCACTTTTTCTTCCGAGAACGCGGGATATGAACTTGCGGATCATCGATGGGGTCTTGTTCCTGTGTTGTGGTGCCCTAGGCGCGGCATGATAGCTGATATTGCCCGCGCCATCAGCGATCGATCGGCGCTGCGCTTCAGCCGATGAGGCTGATCACCGGCCAGCCGGCGGTTTCGGCGTGCGCGCGCAGCGTCGGGTCAGGGTCTACGGCGACCGGATTGCTGACCCTCGACAGCAAGGGCAGGTCGTTCTGCGAGTCGCTGTAGAACCAGCTGCGCTCGAAACTTCCCCACCACAGCCCGAGCGCTTCGAGCCAGGCTTCGACGCGAATGATCTTGCCTTCGCGGAAGGACGGTGTGCCACGCGGCTGGCCGGTGAACCGGCCATTCTCGTGTGCAGGAATGGTGGCGATCAGATGCGCGATACCAAGATTGCGGGCCAGCGGCGCGGTGACGAAGCTGTTGGTCGCGGTGACGATGGCGCACAGCGCGTCGCTGTCGAGGTGCTGGCGAACCAGGGCGCGTGCCCTGGCACCGACAATCGGCAGGATGTGGCGGCTCATGAACTCAGCGAGCCAGGCGTCGAGCACTTCGCGCGGGTAGCGCGCCAGGGGCTGCAGCTGGAAATCGAGAAAGACGTCGATGTCGAGCGTGCCGGCCTTGTACTGCTCGTAGAACTCGAGGTTTCGCGCTTCGTACAAGGCGCGGTCGAGAACCCCTTTGGCGATCAGGAACTGCGCCCATTCAAAGTCGCTGTCGCCAGCGATGAGGGTGTTGTCGAGGTCAAAAAGAACAAGATCCATGGATAGGCCTTTCGGGCAGCTCAGAGCTGCAGTGGCGCCTGCAGGACTTCGCGCAGCAAGCTCAGGGTGACCGGACGCTTGTGTTCCAGCGAGTAGCGGTCGATGGCCATCAGCAAGGCGCTCAGGCTGCGCATGTCGCGCGGTGCGCGCAGGAAAAGGTAGGCCAGGGCGTCCGGCGGCAGGGTCAGTCCGCGCGCCCGCGCCTGCTCGCCGAGCGCGGCCAGCTTCTCGGCGTCGCTCAAGGGCTGCAAGCGGTAGACCAGGCTGCTGCCCAGGCGGGTGCGCAGGTCCTCGCGCAAGAGCAGTTGTCGCGGTGGCACGCTGGCCGCTGCGAGCAGTCGTCCGCCGCTGGCGCAGAGGCGATTGATCAGGTTGAAGAGGCTGATTTGCCCGCAGGCGTTGAGCGCTTCGACGTTGTCGACGGCGTGCGCGCCGTCCTGCGGCACGCGTTCCGACAGTCCCGACAGTTCAGGGTCAACACGGGCATCCTGGTAGGCGGCTTCGCTGGCCTGCAGCAGGTGCGACTTGCCGGCGCCGGCTTCACCGCAGAGAAAGAACAATGGCTCGCGGTTGGCCGGCGCCAACCAGGAGGCCAATCCAGTCAGCGTTTCACCGTTGCTGCCGACGACGAAATTCTCGAAGCTGGGCCGTTCTGCGGGCAGCAGGTCGAGAATCAACTGGCGCATCTGGAGAGGTTCAAGCTTGCGGGTTTGCGGTGCGATCAGCACGCGGCAGGGCCATTTCGGATAAGATTCGGGATCAGGCAGATCAGAGTGGGCCATTCTACCACTACGCGGCATCTGCCAGCCTTGCTCGGGACACGCTACAAGATGACTCTGGAATCTCTCTCCTATCGCGATGCCGGTGTCGACATCGACGCCGGCGAAGAACTCGTCGAACGCATCAAGCCCTTTGCCAGAAAGACGCTGCGCGAAGGCGTGCTCGGCGGCATCGGCGGCTTCGGTGCCCTGTTCGAGGTGCCGAAGCGCTATCGCGAGCCGGTACTGGTCTCCGGGACCGATGGTGTCGGCACCAAGCTCAAGCTGGCGTTCCAGTTGCGGCGGCACGACACGATCGGCATCGATCTGGTGGCAATGAGTGTGAACGACATTCTCGTACAAGGTGCCGAACCACTCTTCTTCCTCGATTACCTGGCCTGCGGCAAGCTCGATGTAGCCACCGCGGCGCGCGTCATCAAGGGCATTGCCGAGGGCTGCGAGCGGGCCGGATGCGCCTTGATCGGTGGCGAGACCGCCGAAATGCCGGGGATGTATCCGGAGGGTGAATACGATCTGGCCGGTTTTGCGGTCGGCGTCGTCGAGAAATCGGCGCTCATCGACGGGACGACCATCGTTGCCGGCGACGTGCTGCTCGGCCTGCCCTCATCGGGTGCGCATTCCAACGGTTATTCGCTGCTGCGCAAGATCGTCGCCCGGTCGGGGGCCGACCTTGCCGCGCCCTTTGATGGCGAGCAGACCCTGGCCGACGCGGCGATGGCGCCGACACGGATCTATGTCAAGCCACTTCTGGCGCTAATGCAGGCACTGCCGGTCAAGGGCATGGCGCACATTACCGGCGGTGGGCTGACCGGCAACGTGCCGCGCATCCTGCCGGACAATGTTTGCGCCGAGATTGCTCAGGCAGCCTGGCAGCGGCCGAAATTGTTCGACTGGCTGCAGCAGGAAGGCGGCGTCGGCGATGACGAAATGCACCGCGTCTTCAACTGCGGGATCGGCATGGTCGTCGTCGTCGCCCGTGAGAACGCGCCACAGGCGGTCAAGATCCTGAATGACGCTGGCGAGGCCGCAGTGGTCATCGGGAGCATCAGGCCGCGCGGCGAAGGCGAGGCGCAGACGACGGTGGTTTGAGGGCTGAGTGGCGTCAGCCATGGTGGCCCTTGCTGCCGGGCTGCACAGCCAGGACCCTCGTGCTGCTGTCTTTCGGCCACCCGGCGCTTGCCGCCGGCTTCGCAAGCGGGCGCGGCGAGCGCTCGGCGATCAGACCTTGATGTTGATCTTGACGTCGCCACCGGCTTTCCGGCGTCCGCGTTTTGAACGGGTATCGAGCAAGACGGGGCGTTTTTCCGAGCGCCGTTCCTTCTGCCGTCGCTCGACCAACGCTGGCGGATCGGTGGCCTCGGTCGGCGTACTTGCGGGCGCCTCACGCTGCGCAGGCCGCGGCTCCTCGGGGGCTGGCCAGGGCTGCCTTGGCAGGGCCGTCGAAAGCTCGTTGTCGATGCCTTTCGCGCCGGTCACCGGTTCCGGTTTGTTGACCTCGTCGGGCTCCTTGCCGATGTTGGCGACGGGCGGTACCACTTCCGCAGGAATTCTCATTGTCCTGTGCTCTCCTACTCCCGTTCAACTTGCGGTTTCTCGATTCAAGAGACTTCTACATAAAGCATCCGAGCACCGTGCAGGCAATCGGCAGACAATGGGTCAACGGCAAACTTCAGCGAGAACTTTAACACTGGCGCTTCGAGCGCGGCTGCCGGACCCGGCGGCGGGCGGCGGGCACGCTTTCCCCCGCTCGTCGGTCGCGGTTTGCGATTCAAGCCGGCTTCGGTACACTGCGCCCGCCGGTCGCCAGCTTGCGGTGGGCCGCTTTTGCAGTCACTTCACTTAGCCGCTGCGGCGGAGGATTTGAATAGCCATGTCGAGTGGAAATAATCGCGTCCTGGTTCTGGCGGTGGCGATGGCCGGACTGGTCGCTGTCGGCTACCTGGCCTATACCGGTTTTCGTGCGCCCGGCGCTGCGACGGGAGCGGCGGCGCCAGCCGCTGACGCCGCCAAGGCGGCTGCCAGCGCCCGCTTCGGGGCGCCCGCGGCTT
>LBIU01000219.1 GCA_000987445.1 Candidatus Accumulibacter adiacens
AAGAACAAGGGCGTGCAACGCATGCTCGACGCGGTGATCGATCTGCTCCCGTCACCGATTGACATTCCGCCAGTGACCGGCGAGCTGGAGAGTGGCGAGCTTGGTAGCCGCGAAGCGTCCGACACCGCCCAGTTCTCCGCGCTTGCGTTCAAGCTGATGACCGACCCCTACGTCGGGCAGCTGACCTTCATTCGCGTCTATTCCGGGGTGCTCAAGACCGGCGATTTCATTTACAACCCGACCAAGGGTCGTCGTGAGCGTATCGGGCGCGTGCTGCAGATGCACGCCAACAACCGGGTCGAGATCAAGGAGGTGTTGGCGGGGGACATTGCGGCCTGCGTCGGCCTCAAGGACATCACCACCGGCGAGACGCTTTGCGACCCAGCTGCGGTCATTACGCTTGAGAAAATGGTCTTTCCGGAGCCCGTCATTCACGTGGCGGTCGAGCCGAAAACCAAGCCCGACCAGGAAAAGATGGGTCTCGCGCTCGGGCGTCTGGCGCAAGAGGATCCCTCGTTCCGCGTGCGTACCGATGAGGAGTCGGGCCAGACAATCATCTCCGGAATGGGCGAGTTGCACCTGGAGATCATCGTCGACCGCCTGCGTCGCGAATTCGGGGTCGATGCCAACGTCGGTGCGCCGCAAGTCGCCTACCGTGAATGCATCAAGAAGACCGTCGAGCAGGAAGGCAAGTTCGTCAAGCAATCCGGTGGTCGTGGTCAGTACGGCCACGTCTGGCTGAAGATCGAGCCGAACGAGGTCGGCAAGGGCTACGAGTTCGTCGATGCCATCAAGGGCGGCACGGTTCCGCGTGAGTACATACCGGCGGTCGACAAAGGCTTGCAGGACGCGATCACCAGCGGCGTGCTGGCCGGCTTCCCGGTTGTGGACATCAAGTTCACCCTGTTCGAGGGCTCCTACCACGATGTCGACTCGAACGAGAACGCTTTCCGCATGGCGGCATCGTTTGCCTTCAAGGAAGGGATGCGCCGCGCCTCGCCAACCCTGCTCGAGCCGATGATGGCGGTAGAAGTCGAGACGCCGGAAGACTATATGGGTAACGTCATGGGCGACCTGTCGAGTCGTCGTGGCATGGTTCAGGGAATGGAAGATGCGCCGGGGAATATCAAGCTGATCCGGGCCGAAGTTCCGCTGGCGGAGATGTTCGGTTATTCGACCACGCTGCGCTCGCTGTCGCAGGGTCGTGCGACCTACTCCATGGAATTCAAGCACTACGCCGAAGCGCCGAAGAACGTCGCCGAGGCGATCATCAACAAGAAATGACGCTGTTTTGAGGATAAGGTAATGGCAAAGGGAAAATTCGAGCGCAACAAACCGCACGTCAACGTTGGCACGATTGGGCACGTTGACCACGGCAAGACAACGCTGACGGCAGCGATCACGACCATTCTGTCGAAGAAGTTTGGCGGTACCGCCAAGGCCTACGACCAGATCGA